>JAEWOZ010000119.1 GCA_023399505.1 Fusobacteriota bacterium
GTAAACAGGTATATGGAAGCTGATTTAGTAAAGCTTGATATATTATTAAACGGCCATGCCGTAGATGCTCTATCTACAATCGTGCATAGAGATACTTCATATTATAAGGGAAAGATATTAGTTGAAAAATTAAAAGAAGTTATCCCTAAACATATGTTTGATATTCCAATCCAAGCAGCAATAGGTGGAAAAATAGTTGCTAGAGAGACAATCAAAGCGATGAGAAAAAATGTTCTATCTAAATGTTATGGTGGGGATATATCAAGAAAAAGAAAGCTTTTAGAGAAACAAAAAGAGGGTAAAAAGAAAATGAAATCTGTAGGAAGTGTTTCTATCCCTCAAGAAGCATTTTTAGAGATATTAAAAATAGACTAGTATAAACTAATCTATTTTTTATTTTTGATAATTTATTTTAAATTCTTGTATCGTTGAATTTCCTTCTATAATTTCAACAATATTTTCTCCTTAATTAAGCTTGCAAATGTATAATACAAAGCTTTTTATAAAATTCCTTCAAAAATTTATATATTTAATCTATTAGTAAAAGTTACTATTTTTTATTTTATGAAATTAAAAATTTAGAAAAATTAAAATTATCATATTGTTCAATAGAAGATTAAATAGTTGAAAATTTTTTATCAATAATATAAACTTCTTTAGCTTGAAAAGCTATACCTAACAACTTAATATTTTTAATACCTTTTTTAATTAATTCTGTATAATATTTGTTCTCCTCTATCTGTTTTATACCCTCTTCTGCTTTAGCTATTAGATCTTTCTCATCTTTAGCTACTTTTAATTCTATTATATATCCTATCTTACTAATATCTCTTGGAATTATAGCGATATCATATCTACCATTTCCTGACTCTATATTAGATTTTACTTCGTACTCATTTTTATACTCCAACCTTAACAAAGAGAATAGAGTAATTATATGATATACTTCTTCTTTATACTTAGATATATCATATGAGCTTATGTTTGATAATAGCAAGTTTTCAAGTTCTTTTCTAAATGATTCTATGTCATCATTTGAAATGGATTTAGCTATTTTATTCATAAAAGTGATTATATTAGGAACTAACATATTGAAGTACTTGACTATTATTTTACTATATACGCTCTTAATCTCTTTATTAGGTATTGATAAAATATACATACCTATGTCATTTTCAATTGCTTTAAGGTACCCGCTAAATAGCAATAAGCTCCATAAATATTTAGGCTCATTTAATTCACTAAAAACTATATTTTCTTCTATATCTTCTTCTATGCTATTTCCTTTTATTAGCTCCTCTATTTTATTTTTCACATCTTTATCTGAGCTATGTATTAATTTCTCAATCAAAGAACTACTTCCTGAATTTACCCAATATGAATCTAGTTTCTTTTCTTGAACATAATTAACTATAGAAAAAGGATTATATATAACATTTCTGCCAAATGTATAGCCATTGTACCATTCTTTTACATCTTCTATTTTAGAATCAAGATTATAGTACTTCAAGATTTCTAATACTTCTCCTTCAATGAAACCAAACTTATCACTAAAATCATCATCTAATATAGTTCTTACCATAATATTATTAGCACCTGAAAACATAGATTCTTTAGCTATTCTTAGTATTCCTGTTATTACTCCTTTTAATAAATAATCATTGCCTTTAAATGTATTTCCTATCATATTTTTTAGAAAATTCATTAAATATTTGTAATGGTTTTCATCTACTACTTTATTTACAGGAGTATCATACTCATCCAATAATACTACTACTTTTTGATCGTAGTGCTGATATAACAATCTTGATAATTCTAATATGCTAATAGAATAGTCTAAATCCTTATCTTCATCTAATACTTTATTAAAATATTTTTTGTCTCTTTCTTTTAGCTTATTACTTTCCAACAAGTATTCATGCCTTCTATATTCTCTTGATATTTCTGCTATTAATTTTATAGAATCCTCTTTCCAATCCATTCCATTAACATTCTTAAATGTTAATGATATCACCGGATATTTATTTATATGCTCCTCAAATATTTCTCTTTTTTCTATCTTTAATCCTTTAAAAAAATCTCTGTTATTTTCTTTTATATCAAAATAATACTTTAACATTGAAAGGTTAAGAGTCTTACCAAATCTTCTGGGCCTAGGTAGTAGTACTACTTGGTCTCCTTTAGTGAATATATCTTCTACCAATAAAGTTTTATCTACATAATAATATTTTTCTTTTATATAATCTTTGAAATCTGAATTTGATATCGTTGTTGACATTTTCATAGTCTCTTTCCTCCTCTCTTAAATATATAAGTAAAATATTTTACCATATATTAGAAAGGATAATTTTATTTAGAATTTTTCCTCTAACATTAATTTAGAAAAAGTTTTTGAAAAGTCCAAAAAATTATAAAACAAATAAACTTTTAAAGTTATTTGAAATTTTTCATTAATTAATATATTTTTGAAACATCTTTAGTAAAAAAGATATTACAAAATTGATTAAAAAAATTTTTAGCTTAAAAAATAGCACCCTTTAAAAGTTGCTATTTTTAAATTTTAAATATCTAAATTCCTATTAAATAGTAAATTTTTTATGATAAAAGTTATTAGGTTTTTTAATTCATTTTACAAATAGCGTGAAGATCTGCTCCAACTTTAGAAAATTGAATGATTACCTTTTTTCTTCCATCTTCAACAGCATGATTTATATTTTCATAATTACCCTTAAATTTAGGAGCTGCTCCTGCATCAATTAGTAATTTTGTTATATTTTCATTGCCCTTATTAATAGCATAACCTATTGCTATGTTCCCATGATCATCTTTATCATTAATATCAATTTCAGCATCCTTGTCAACCAGAAAATCTACTATCTCAGATCTGCAGTTAAACATTGCAAAAGTTAAAGCTGTAAAACCATCATTACTTTTTAAATTTAAATTAGCGTCTTTACTCACTAATAATTTTACATTTTTAGATTTATAGTCTTTTTCAAAAGGAAAAAACAGATGCTTGTAACCTTTTGAAGCAGCTATTAACGGGGTAATACCTTCTTTATTTTTCAAGTCCAAATTAGCTCCTCTATTTACTAGTAGCTCCAAAATATCATACGTGACATACTCTTTTGAAGCAATAGTTAAAGCTGTACCAACTTTGCTATCTCTGAAATTAATATTTGCACCATTATCT
>JAEWOZ010000048.1 GCA_023399505.1 Fusobacteriota bacterium
TCTTTTTTAACATCTTTTTTAACTTAATATGTTTAATACTTTATCTTATTTTATTTACTAAAAATAGAGTTTTAAACATATTAACATTACCTACTACTAATACTAATAACATATTTAAGTATATATAAGTATATTTAGCTATGTTTAAAACTTTTGAATTTTAACTTTTAAGAAATCTTTGAATTAATTTAATAACTATGCTAAAATATACTCATTAAAAATATTTAAAGAGGTGAGTATCGTGAAAAGAACTTATCAACCAAATCCTAGAAAAAGAAAAAAGGATCATGGTTTTAGGCACAGAATGAGCACTTTAAGTGGAGTGAATGTTCTTAAAAGAAGAAGACAAAAAGGTAGGAAGAGACTATCTGCTTAATGGAGTCATTGAGGAAAAAATCAGAGTTTACAAAAGTTTACTTTAAAGGGAAAAGATTAAATACTAAACATTTAACATTGTTTGTTTTGGAAGATAATCCTATTCAGGAATTAAAGTTGGGAATCGTGGTAAAAAAGAAACTAGGGAGTTCAGTCAAAAGAAACAGACTGAGAAGGCTTTTAAAAAATTCTTTTAGGATGATTGAAAAAAAGATCTATAAAGGGTTAGCAGTATTAGCTGTATTTAGACCTTTAGATAATTTAGATCCATTTTCTTTAAATGTTTGGAATATTAAAAATGAAATCAAAAACTCTTTGCTTAAAGCAGGTATTTTGAAAGAGCAATGTTAAAATATTTTTTTATTTTTTTAGCTAAAATTTACAGATTTCTAATTTCACCTTTGCTAGGTAAAAAATGTAGATTCATACCTAGTTGTTCTGAATATTGCATTGAAGCTTTAAAAGAATATGGAACAATAGAGGGTTTGAAATTAACTTTTGCAAGAATAGGAAAATGTCATCCATTTTCTTCAAATGCTGTTTACGATCCAGTAAATAAAAATTAATAATGAGGAATAAATGTTATATATTGAAAAAATAATAGACAGTGTTTTAGAAACTATAAATTATTACGTAAATAGTCAAGCTCTTTCTATAATTTTGTTTACTGTTCTAACTAGAATAATACTTTTACCTTTATCTATAAAACAACTCAAGTTCATGAAGCTTTCTAAAAAAGCTCAACCCGAAATAGATAGAGCTAAAAAACTTTATGCAGGTGATAGTGCAAGAATTAATAGCGAAATTGCAAATGTATATAGAAAATACAATTTGAACCCTTTAACTGGTTGTTTACCATTAATAGTTCAGTTACCAATAATGTTCTCAGTATTTAGAGCATTAAGAGATACAAGTTTTGTACACTCTACTTCTAAATTTCTAGGTTGGAGTTTATTGGCACCGGACACTACTTATATATTTCCAGCAATTAACGCTGTAATGATGATATTAGGAAATAGAAAATCTTTTGGTCAAGATTCTAAAACAAGTTTAATTCAAAGTTTAAGCATAACAGCCATGATATTTTATTTTTCATTAAAATGGTCCGTGGCACTTCACTTATATTTCATTACTTCTTCTATTTCATCGTTAATACAAGATTATTTTGTTGAGAGATATATGGCAGAAAGGTAAAAGAGTTAAAGTTATAAAATTTTAACTCTTTTTATTTGATTATGAATGATACAATTGCAGCAATCTCTACAGCTACTTCTAGAGGAGCTATTGGAATAATAAGGCTAAGCGGAAAAGAATCAATTGAAATTTTAAAAAAAATATTTAGTTCTTATAACAAAAAAGAACTTGAAAACTTCAAGTTAACTTATGGAAAAATAGTAGACAATTTCAATAATAAAGAATTAGATGAAGTACTTGTAGCAGTAATGAGAGCTCCAAAAAGTTATACTAAGGAAGATATGGTTGAAATTAATTGCCATGGAGGGAATTTAATTCTAAAAAAGATTCTTAATTTGTTAATAAAAAACGGTGCAAGAGTAGCTGAGATGGGTGAATTTACAAAAAGAGCTTTTTTAAATGGAAGAATTGATCTGACTCAAGCTGAATCTATAATAGATTTAGTGGATTCAATATCTGAAAAAAATTTAGATATATCTTTAAAGAATATGGAAGGAAGATTAAGAGAAAAGGTTTTAGAGTTTAAGGAGAAGTTAATAAATATTTTATCAAGTATTAATGTAGTTGTAGATTATCCTGAAGAGGTTGAAGATGAGCTTTCTAATAACGCTATCATACAAATAGAAGATCTAATTAGAAGAATAAAAATAATAATAGAGAGCTACGAAACTGGCAAAAAAATAAGAGAAGGTATAAAATTATCAATAGTAGGTAAACCTAATGTTGGTAAATCTAGTATATTAAATAAGCTTTTAAGAACAAATAGAGCTATTGTAACTGATATACCTGGAACAACTAGGGATATAATAGAAGAGAGCTTTTTAATAAAAGGACTTCCTATAATACTTTTAGACACTGCTGGAATAAGAGAAACAGATAATCCTGTTGAAAAGATAGGAGTTGAATTAAGTAAAGAATCTATTAATGAAGCTGATCTTATCCTTTTTATACTAGATTCTTCAAGAGAGATATCGAACGAAGATATAGCAATATTTAATCTTATAAAAGAAAAAAAAGTAATTTATGTTTTAAATAAAAAGGATTTGGATCAAAAACTAAATGTAGAAAAATTAAATTTAAGAAATTCAATTAGAATTTCTACGAAAGACATTAAAGATTTAGAGACTCTTGAAGAATTGATATATCAAGAAATAGACAAAAAAGATATAAGTTCGAAAAGTGAAGAATTAATATTGAATAATATTAGACACAAAAATTTATTCGAGAAGTGTTTTCAACATTTAAACAGTTTTTTACAGAATGCCTATTCTAACCCTTTAGATATAGCATCTATAGACTTGAAAGCAGCAATTGATTCTTTATCTGAAATAATTGGAGAAGTTACTAGCGAGGATGTTTTAGATAATATATTTAAGAATTTTTGTGTAGGTAAGTAAAAAGTTTCACGTGAAACTTTCCAAAATTTTTAAACTATTTTTAAAGGATTTATAAAAAATCCTTTTTATTTTTGGACTTTTTATAAATCTTTTCTAAATTATTAATAGACAAAAATATAAAATAGATTTAGAATCTATTCACATGAATATCATTTAAAGGTGAATTATGAAATTTTTCTTATATATTATCTTTTCTCTTAATTTATTATGTAATCTAGATCCCTTACCTAAAATTACAAATAGCAATCAAAATACGATAGAAGTGTTTAATGAAAGTACAAATCCTGATGACTACTTCAAAAGTGCAGGCCTAAAGGATGAAATAGATGACATTAACAATCATTATAGAAATCCAAGCAGACTTTTAATTATAGATAGGAACACTAAATTAGTTAACTTTTATAAGGAAAATGATAGAGATAAAAAAGAACTGAATTACAAAAAATCTAAAGAGATTTTAGAAAAAGATATTAATGAATTAAATGAAATAATAAAAAAAATAGAAAAAAATGATCAAACTCATTTATATAAAAATGACAAAGGAGATTTTATTGATACTTCTCTTCAATGCCGTATAGAAATTTACCCAAAATATGGTAGAGAAAATCCTTATATTATTATAAATCAAAAAAGAAAAAGAATATATGAAATAGAAAAATGGTTTTCAGAAAACAAAGATTTTTTTGATAGAAGAAAAGTAATCGAGGAAGATAATGAAATTTTCAAAAAATTAGCTATAAGAATAGATAAAAGTAATATACTGAATTTGAAAAGTGAATTTGATAAAGGTGGATATGAAGAGAGATTTTTTAATTTATTAGAAAAAATATCTAATTTATCATCTTCTCTTGACAAGGAATTTGAGAAAAATGAAAAATTTAATATTTCTTATTTAGACGAAAAAGAGATAGAAGGTACTTTATATATTAAGGTAAAACTAAATATCCCTTTGAATGAAGATAACGAAAAGAAAAAGCAAGAGGAACTTTATAATATAAATTCAAAACTAGCCGAACTTAGTTCAAAAATTAATTTACAATGTAAAGACATGATTTTTAGTATAGAGAGAGGACAAACTTTATATGAAGTAAACAAAGATGAAAATAAGAATTATGAAAAAAAAAATAATAATGAAAATAAAACTTACATTAGCTTATTGCCTCATAAAATAAATTTACATACTGAAGAAGGAACTTGGTTTAACAATGCTAGAAGGTATTTTAAATTTGAATTTGGTTTTATTTCTTTATGCCTAGAAAATAATGAAATTTTTTTAGATTTTAAAGAACATTATTATAACTATAGAAATACTTATTTCAAATTTAAAATAGGACACTTAGAAACGCGAATACATCTACCTAATATAAATGATTATTTAAATAGCAATGTAACTCTTATGAAAAACGGTCATATACTTAAAAAGAATTTTAATATTTTAAAAAATTTTAGAATAAGTTCAAATAATAAGATCATAAAATTTCCAACTTTTTTCAAATATAACTTAAGTTTAAATAAATATTTTGATGAAGGTAAAATAAGAAAGGATGGACATAGAACAAGTTTTTATCTTTTTAACGAATATGAAGATTGGCGAGGATTATTTTATGTGTATTATGATTATAGATTCAAGTCAACCTTATCTAATTTTTACAAAATAACTCAAAAAACTTTAGATGAGTTTAAAATAATTAAACTACCAAGTATTCTTTTATTAAAAAAAGATGGTAATTCGATATATTCAGAAGATGCAAATGAAATAAATAAAAAAATGTTATTTAATAATAGTAATAATATTTATTTATGTGATGAAAAGGGTAAGGAACTAAATAAGAATATTGTGTTTAGAAATTTTTTTGATTTAAAAGCTTATGTTGATAATAATAAAGCTTACTTAAAAGAAATTTTAATTCCTTCAGTTTTAGTTGAAAGGCTGGGAGGTAGTGAACAGCAAATAGTTGATATATCTTTTTTAAAAGATAGTAACAAGGATCATGAAGAGATTTTTGATTTAGGAGATGGGGCTAAAAATATTTTAAAATTTAGAATCAAAGATTTTGATTTTAAAGAAACATCTTCAGGCTATATAACTGTTTTAAATGTTTTGTTTTGGCTATTAGAACCTTCAAAATTTGAAGAGATAAAAAGAGATCCTTCAAATGAAAAAATCGAAGAAGAAATAAACAAATATACCTCAAATAAATTACAGGAAAAAAGAATCAAAGATAGAGTTAATACAACTATAGAAAATTATATACAAAGTGAAATAATTAAATATAGAGGTAATGATTTTATAAGTAATGAAGAAAGTTCTAATAAGGTATTTAATAAATTTGATGGTGATTATGAAAAAGGGATAATGATAAATCTTACCCCTATGTTAGAAAATAAAGTTTCTAAATTTAAAATTAACATCAATAAAGATTCAGTCACTTACCAAAAATTAGAGAAATTAAGAAAAGAAGCATCAGAATATAAGGAAAATAGAGCTAATTTTAGGAAGATATTAGACTCTTCTTTACAAATGTCTGGAAAAGAGATTAGTGTAAGAAAAAATTTCAATAGTAGCTTTGTAGTTTATGAACTTATTTTACCTATAGATTTTAAAGATTTTTATAAGTTAGATTTAAAAACCAGTAAAATAGGGCAAGATAAAATAAATATAAAAGATTTGTTAGTTCATATAAGAACCAATTTTGAGATATTATCTGAAGATGAAAGAACTATTAAAAAAATAGAAGAGAGTGAAAAGACAAGAATAATAAAATGTTGTAGAAATAATTTGTATGAGTTGATATATGATTTGGAATTAGATATTCAAGGTTTGACTAATGTAGTACCTGTAAGATTAGTTTTAAAACCTCTAATAAATTATTATCCTTTAATATCTGATAAAGAAGGATTTGGATCAGAAGAACCTAAAATTGATATTAATGAAGGAAAAATATTTTTTACTTTTCATGTTAAAAGAGGCTTTAATATGAAAAACAAAAACATTTTTAAATTAAATAGTGAAGAAAATATACTTTCAGATCCTATTGAGGTTACATCTAAGTTAATAATTAAGGATAGAAGAGATAAAAGTAGACTTGATAGCAGCTTAAAAGGCGAGAAATTAAAGCTTTATAAGGACATAAAAAGGTATGAAACAAAAGAAGAAGGTTATATATATTTATTAGAACCTGAGATTGAAGTAAACAATGACGTTATAAATATAGAATTTTTAAATCTTAATGAAAATGAAAAATTAAATTTTAAAAAAGTAAATAATAAATTAGAAGCAAATTTAAATCACAACATTAATGACGACAAACTTTATCTAAAGATTTCTGCTAAATATAATCCTGAATTTGAAAAATATTTTGATAAAATAAATTCTATCAGACTTATAAAATTTGAAGTTGGTGAAATTTGCAATAAGAATAATAACCCATTTTATGATGAAGGTAATAGATACAATCTTTTTAGTGAAAATATAAAATCGCAGATAGAAAATGTCAAAGAATATATTAGCAATGGTTTTTATCTGCCTATTAGCAGACAGCTAAGATATGATTATGAAAATAAATCTATCTTAGTTTTAGAAATAGATAGAATGAAAAAAATTTTGGAATATTTTAGAGAGTTTTTCTATGAAGAGGATTTAAAAGATGTTAGATTAAAATTAATTTTAAACTTACATATTGAAACAGATAAAGGTAATATAATAGAAGACGAACAAAAAAATATATATGTAAAATTTGTACAAAAAGTAAAAGAAGAAAATAATTTAAGAGAGGTATTTAAAAAGTATCAAGAGGCTAAAGAAAAAGAGCTTGAAAATTTAGAAATAAATGACAATTTTTCTCATATAAATGTGAATGTTACTACTTTTTTTAAAGAAGGTAGAAATGCTGACATATTAATGAAAAATCCAAATTTCGATAATAAGCTTTATAAAAATTCATTTTATTATTCATATTCTGAATATGAAGCTATTTCAAATTGTAGCTCTGAATTTATAAAGGAAAAACCAGAAGATATTAACAAATATCCTATAATAGAAGTACCTTTGAATGCTAATAGGGATGAAAATAAAATAAGAATAGCTTTTCTAGCTGTGAGTGACTTAGGCAATAAAATAGGTGAAAGAGAAGAGATAGATAAATATATAAATAGAGATAAAGTTTTAATTTATGTTACTACTCCTGATGGAAATATCCTAATTAATGAAAACGAAGTTAGAAATTTAGTAAATACAATTAACAATCAAGGAGTAATAGAAATACCTTTGAGCCATTTTAAAGATTTAGATTTAAATAAATGTTCCATAAAAATAGTTATACTTCCTACAATTAGATTCAGAGGCAATCTAAAAAATATAAAAAAAGAGAATCAGAATTTTAAAGGAAATAGAGGATTAGCAGAAGGCAATTTTCAAACATACGATTTCAAGGACGAATTTGAAGATTACTTTGCTAAGTTTAAAAAACAAAAAGAATTCATTTTTAAATTATCTGATGGTGCGAATATAGAGCTTCAACCTTCAACTTTAAATTATGATGTTTTTAGTGAAGCAGAAATTAATATTACTCCAGAAACTAAAGATATTAGGTTTTTAGGAAAAACTGAATTAAGTATACCTTTTGAAGGATATAAATCTACTGATAATTTATCAGGTGTAAAAGCTTATATAGCTCTAGGATTGGATTTAGATAATTTGTTTATAGATAATATAAGTGAATTAAGAAGCTCCTTAGAAGAAAATTTAAATGGAAGAATAAATTATGTGCAAGCTGAATTAGATAGTATATCTAACGAAAAAACTCTATTTAAATTAGGAAAAACAAGTTCTCAAAATACAAATGTTAAAATAATTGGAGCCATAGCTTTTAGAAATGGTTTTAAGGTAGTTTTAAAAGACGTTAACAAATTAAAGTTCAAAAATAATGCTTTAGAAACTTTAAGGTTAAGCGAAGCAGTTTATCTACCTAAAAAGAAAAGCTTAAAGTTAGTAATAAATACACAAAATTTACCTTTAAAATTAAATTTAGACAGTGAAGAAAGAATATTTGAAATTGAAGATGGAAGAATCTCAAATAAAACAAAGATAATTGAAACAATCTTTCAAAATAAAAATGAAAATTTAAGAAAATTAATTTTGAATACAGGAACAGATTCTAAAAATTATAAAATATCTTTTGTATCTTTACCTAAAAACCTAGAATTAAATGCTCATTACTTTTTGAGGAAAAATTTCTCTACTCCTTCAAGAAAAGAGATATTTTTCAAAAATTATTTAGAAGGTGAGATGGCAAATTATTCAGAAGGAACCCATTTTACTTGGAGACATTTTTTAGTAGGCGCTATTTTAGAAACAAAAAATGATAAAAATTTTATAACAGAAAAATCAAAAGCTTTACTAAATATTGAAGTGGATAAAATTAATATAAGTTTAAAAGGTGAGTTAAATAATAATTTAAAAGATAATTTTAAATTAGAGAAAAGTGAATCAAATGGCAAAACGTTAGATTTATTATTTGAAGGAGAAGATATTTTTACGGAGGTAGATGAAGAAAAAAATTCATTTAAAATAGAAAGTCCAAAAGATCTTTATGAAATTGATATAAATAGAGATAAATCTATTTTGAGTTATGAAAAAAATAGTTTTAATTTTTCCAAAGATAATTCACAAGATACTCCTAAAGAACCTAGCTTTTTTAAACATATTTTAGAAAATACTCCTGATGAGAAAGTTATTGAATACTTTTCTAAAAAAGATGATATTTATAAACCTCAAATAAGTGGTAAAGTATTTAAAATAACAAAGATAAAAGGAATAAATAAAAACAAAGTAACAGATGAAATAGTGGGAGATATAGGAGAAGAAAAGCTAAAATTTTATAATGGTTCTACTAATTTACTATTAAAAACAGAAAAATATGTTTATCCTTTTGATGGAGAGTTTATAGAGGATTATTTACCTTTTAAAAATTCAAATGCGACCTCTTTAAAAACAATAGAAGACCTAGGCAAGGAAGATTACATTTTCTACTTAAAAACTTTGCTATTAGCTAGCTCGGAAAGTTTATTAATTCAAATATTTCAAGCTGGTATACAAAAGTTTGATGAAGAGATAAAAAGTATAGGTTCTCAATTAAAAAATGAAAGAGAAACTTATATAAATGGACGACTTAATCAAATAGAAAGTAGAATAAAAGATATTGAATACAGAAGAGGATGGTGGAAAACCTTCTTCTCTATTATGAAATTTTCTTTAAATGCAGGTATGTCATTAGTAAGTGGCCCGGCAGGACTCATAGTGGGGAATATTTTTTCAAACTCCATTTCTGCTATAGAAATGATGGGAACAGGAAATGCAAGCTTTGGACTAGACTTAAAAGGATATAGTTTAGGGCTTGACTTAAATAGAAATGCTCAAGGTTTTGAGGTAGCAGGAGGATCTTTTAGTTATGGAAATTATTCTTCTTCATATAATAAATACTCAGGCTTTTCAGCAGCTGCAAATTATTCTAGTAATGGTCTCAATGCAGGTTTATCTACTTCAGGCGATATGAATTTAAGCTATGATTTTGCTGTTAATAATAGTGATAAAGTTAAGGGCAAAACCTATAATCCTTTTAGTAATGTAAATTTAGGTGCTAAAGTAAATGTTTTTGCAGATAAAAAAACCTTTGCTATAACGGTTGATGCTTCTAAAAATTCTGTTGGAGTTAGAACAGAGATGGGACTTCTTTTTGATCCAATTAAAGGCCCCTCTTTATTAGGAGAAGCTGGTCTCAAATATACACATGATTCTCAAGAAGCAGGTAAAGTTTTAAAAGGAGATGTCTCTCTTAGAGCAGAGATAGGAAAAGACGGAGATAAATCTGATAGAAACTTTTCAATTAATGCTAAAGGATCTATTACTAGTACTAAAGGAATGTGGAGTGCTAAAAATTTAGGTGCCTCTCTTTCAGCGAACTATAATTATGATAAACAATTAATCTATTCAACTGCTGGTTTAACATATAATGGAGTTTCAATACTGGATTTAAAAGCAACTGCTACTTGGAATGAGAGTAATGAAATTAAAAAATTAGCTGGGTTCGAAAGTGAAATAACCTCGCCTGCTTATTTTGAAAGAATTTTTAAATTAGCAGGTAAGGAGCTTGTTTTACAAATAGAAGGTATTAAAAGACAAAATCTAGCAGCTGAAGCAAGTAATAGAATTGCTAAAAAGCTTGAAGAAAATAAAGAAAAATATAAAAATAAATCTGAAAAAGAAAAAGGGGAATTAATATTTAATTTAATGAAAGATGATCCAAATTATGAATTAATAGGGAGAAAAATGTATATAGATAGGGAAGAAATAAATCCTTCTCTACCACATTTAGGAAATACTATTTCTCAAGCATTTGAATCAAATGATAAGTTAATGAAAGTTTATAAAGAAATATATGAGAAAGAGATAAAAGAGAGAGATAAAGAGATTGAAGAAAAGATCAATCCTTATAAAGAAGGAAAAGGTTTAATAAATGGAAAATTAATTTTAAATGTTAAATCTTTTAATCAAGATGATATCTTAAGAGTAGTGAATGAAAACATGAACAAAGCTTTTATTAAAGGTTCAATTGAAGTAGAAGGTGGTAGAAAAATAGATATATCTATAAGCTCACCAGTACATGCCTGGGAAGCTGCTTTTCCAGCTGCTTTAGTTTTAATTGATAAAGAGAAAAGCGAATATAGAAATGCATCTTATGCAATTCCTGACAAAAATGGAAAATACATTAAAAAGATGGAATTAGACGCTGAAGCTTTAAAGAGTGTAAGAACTCTTGATGACATATACTTTAAATCTAAAAAAGACGGAGCAGGGAACGATATAGTAATAGCTGTTGTACAAGAAAATAATTCAGAAATTATTTCGTTAAGTAATAAAAAGGAAAATAAGATTGTATCAGGAAATGTAATAGTTAATAAAGCTAAAATATATATTCAGTGTGAAGATAAGAAGTTTGATTCTGGTGATCAAAGATTCGTTGCTAGCGTAGAATTAGATAAAAAAAGCAATAACAATGAATTTAAAATAAATCTTTCTGCTGCAATAGCAGATAACTTTTATGATAAACTAAAAGATAAAGATATTGCAGGAATGGATCAAAATAAATTTAATGAAAAGCTAAAAAAAATCTCCTCAGAAGTCAGACAAAAATTTGAAGAAATTAAAAATGAGGTAGTTAATCAATTAAAAAATTGTGCTGATGAATATGAAAAGAATTGGAATAGAGCAAAAGATAATGAAAAATTTAGAAGGCAAATTGGTGGTTATACTGAACAGATAAATAAAATGTTTGAAAAGGATGCTAATAATGTTTTAGATGCTCTCCATACTGCTATAAAATCAACAGGAAATAGAGGAGAAATACTAAAAAACTTAAAAGAAAATATAGCTAATAATTCTAATTTTTTCTATAAAGCTGAAGATGGTTCCTTAAAACCTACAGGTATTGCTCAAACTATGATTTTAAATTTAGAAGATGATGTAACTAACTTAAGAAAAGTATCTATGAAAAGCATTGAAGAAAAATTAAGACCTGAAGAGATAAAAAAATTAAACAAAATGGTTAATGATAAAAACTTAACTGGTAAGGAATATATTGAATTTTTTGAAAATATTTTTGTTTCAAGTCTTTCTGAAGAGCAAAAAAAGAAAGTAGTTTATGAAGTTCTATCCAAATCTAAAGATAAAACAAATAATATTTCTGGAATCCAGGATCCTACTTTCTATAGATGGATGAAATCTAATGAATCAAAATTATTTTCTAAAGTCGGAGAATATGATATATTACAAGATGACAACATTAGAAGTTTGAGGAATAGTTTAAAAGATTACGCTGCAGACTATAATTTAGAAAGAAACAAAAAGGAATTTGATAGAGGTTTTGAACTTGCTGAACAAGGTAAGCTATTAAAATATGGTAATGCTCAGCTAAGCGACAAAGAGGTTAACAGAATTTATGCTAGAATGGATAAAGTATCTATTAAAGAGGAAAATGGTGAATTAATTTTTAAAGGAATAGCTGAAAATATATCTAAAGAGCTCCAAGAAAAAATTAAAGAAACTAAAAAGCAAAGAGGTTCTTTAAATAAAGAAGAGATATTTCAAGTAGTTAAGGAATATGTAAAAGATAATCCTATAGCTATGGTTAGAACGGGAATAAATTCTTTAGTAGAACCTAACATAGGTGCCTATGCAGTTCTAGGTAAGTTAAAAGATTTAATATTCGATAGAAAAGGTAAAGATACTTTTCATTCAAAACACAATATTGAAAATAGAGAAATAGTAATATCTAAAAGCCATATTGGTGCTAAAACAGAAAAACCAAAAACAATATCTTACTATTCTTTAGGATCTAAAGGCCAATTGAAATCATTTAGTGATAAGAAGGAATTAGATTTAATTATAAATCTTGTTAAACCTGAACCAGAAAGCTATACTAACGATTTTATTGTAAGAAAAGAATACAATTACTATTTTAATGTAGGAGGAAATAAAATTATATATTCCTATAACCCTAAGAAAAAATATAACGACGAAGAGACAGAATATGTACCTAAATCTAGTATAAATGTAAAGGCAATAATAGATCAAACAACTTGGAAATTCAAAGGAGACATTAAAAGATGAAAATTTTAATTTTTTTATTTATTACATTTAATTTATATCCTTATCTTTCAAAAAATGAAAGATACCCTAGAGCATACACTTATTATGAAAAGCTGAAATTCAAAGAAATTGCTTTAAGAGATAATAGAAAATGGCCTTTAAATATTAAATTTATTGAAACTAACATAATTTTTGGTGGGACTCCTCAAGAAAGAATTTATATCAAAAAATCGATAGAAGAGATCAATAAAATATTTAAAAGCGTTAAAGTACCTATAATTAAGATAACAGTTGAAAGGGATATACATAATTTTTTACCTGCATGGGTTGGAGGTAATAGTGTAAATGTTCCAGCAATTCCAGGACAAAATAAAGAACTAGGCCTTTTTATATCTCCAAATATAGAAGAATGGAAAGAATTTGACCCAAAAAAATCAAAGCCTATTTTAGGTGGAGCTGTAAATGCAGGCAATTATTCTATCTTTTCTGGAGAAGAAATAGCTAAACAGATTAATATAAGTAAAGCAAAAGCAATGGTGTATACTAACATATATAACCAAGAGCATGAAAAAGATTTTTTTAATCAATCTTACCTAGATTATAAAAGAGTACATACATTTACTCATGAATTGATGCATATACTTGGTTTCGCAAGTCATGTAAGCAGTGTATATAGTGTAATGAATACAGACATTTCTAGAGATTATATAAGAGGAAGCAGATATACTCATGGCCCACTAGACTGGGATATTATTTTTCTAGAGATGAAATATAATAAGTTATTTGATACATACGAAGACGAAGAGGAATTTTTAGAAAAGTTATATAACAACAAAATGAGAAGACCAGATAGAAGAAGCAGAAGAGAAAAATTGCTGGACCCTATAATAGACTAGAAAATCTTTCATATGTTATGTTATAATTATTAGGTTTATAAAGAGAAAGAGAGAGAAAAATGAAAGATTAAATATATTAAAAAGGAAAAAATAAAATGAAAAAAATATTTATATTAAATCTTATTATTTTTAATAGTTTGATAAGCTGTAAAACTAATTTTAAGAAGAAAGAAATAGAAATTTTAGAGAAAGCTTTCAATTATAAAATATCTTCATCTGAAGAGAATAATTTAGAAAAGATTTTTGAAGATTATAAAAATATTAAATCTAAATTAGGTAAAAATGAATTGGACCTTCTAACAAATCTAAAATTGATAAATGCAGAAAATTACTTCTATAAAGGAGATTTTAAAGAATTAGAAAATTTTTTGAAAAAATTCGCTAATCTGAATTTGACAACTGAAGCTTTATACATAAAAGGTGTATTAGACAAAAAATTAGTTGAAGAATTAAATAAAAAAGGCTTTTTATTCCCTTATTCTTTATTAGCAACTTTTAAAGGAGTAAGTAAATTATACATATATGACTTAATTGCTAAAGAGTATAGAGAAATATTCAAGTTAGATAAAGAGATTGAAGATCCAGAATATGTAAAAATAAGCGCATTCCAAATGGATAAAGAAAATATCTATGATATACTTGCCTATATGTTAATAATGAACATAGATAAGCGTTATGAGAAAACGACTTTAGGAGAATATAATAGAAGGATTGCATTTGATACATCCTATCTTAAGTCTGATTTACACGCCATATCTTATAACACAACAAAAAGCGAAAAAAATATTTTATCTTATACTGAGAAAGATTTAGATGGAATATATACAATTTTAAAGGTAGGTAATTACCCTTTTAATTTAAATTTGTTTTTAATAAATTTCATTGATATAGAGACAAAAAGAATTATAAGTGAATATAAGGCAGATAATTCAACCTTTATAAGAATTGGTAATGATGAATTTATGCCCGCTAGAGATCTTAGTATACAACAAATCGTATTGCAAAATTCTATAAATATTTGTAAAAGGACTTTACAAAAAATAGAGAATATTTTTCTGGACCTTCAAAGCTATTATGCAAAAAGAACAGTGTATTTAAATACTATTCCTAGAATTACTAAAGAAAATAATTATAATATTGATTTAATTGTTGAAAGATCAGGAATATTAAACAGGATTTTGAATAACGAATTTAAAAACGAAACTAGGGCTGTGATAGCGGCTTTATTAATCCTCTTCTCTAGACCTTATGAAGATACTGTAAATGATTTAAGGAAAAAATTAGAGGCAATTATTCAAAATTTTCCTAATGCATCATTCTTATTTTTACATGATCAAAAGAGATTTTTAAATAGTTTAGAAGAAATAAAAACAGATTTTTACTTATATTAATGATCAAATTTTAAGGCTCAACAAGGAGCCTTTTATTTTACGAGTTGAATTTAAATATTTAATTATTAATATAGAAAAGATTTAATTTTAGAACTATTTTTACTATTATATTAATTTAGGCAATCAAAAATAGATTTAATAAATAATTTGATATATAAAAGATATTATGATATAATGATTTTTGATTAAAAGGAAGAGGGGGAAGAATGAAAAAATTAATATTATTTTTGTTTTTAATCATCAACTCATGCTTAGGATTGAAAAATGAGCTAGATAAGAAAAAAGCTAACGAAGAGGTAATCGAAATTGTACCTATAAAATTAGAAGAAGGAAAAATATATAATATTGCGCATAGTGCTAAATTAGAAGATATTTATAGAGAAGAAGCTTTAAAAATTGTAGATGAAATATTTGAAGATGATTTAAGAGACTACCAAATTCTAAAAAAACCTAAAGATGATCTAGTAAATTATCTAAAAAACAGTTATAAAAATGAAGTTCCAGATTTCTTACAAAAAGAATTAGCCAAAGTAAATAATTTGCAAGAAATTAAGGAATTAATGATAAAGAAATACTTTAATAAATTGTTATTAGAAAGACCTCACGCTTTTACATTGAAAGATGAAAAACTTCATATATACATATCACCCTCTATTTACCTCGCGCCTATATGGAGCGATGGCCTTCAATTATCAGTTAAATGGGAAATTGAAAAAATAAAAGAGAACATAGAGAATGGGATATATTATATTAATAATCATCCTTTTCAAATTATAGAAGCAAAAAATTTAGAAAAAATAGATAAAAAAATAATGGAACTCCAAAACAAAAACAAGACTCCTGAAGATAAGATAGAAAATCAAATTTAAATCTTACAATAAAAAAGCTCTAATAAAGAGCTTTTTTAATATTAAAATTATTAAAAATCTCCTGTACCATTAGAAATTTCAATTATAACCCATCAAAATCTCTAACATATCCTATGATTTGTCCTGATGGCATTAAGGT
>JAEWOZ010000035.1 GCA_023399505.1 Fusobacteriota bacterium
GAACTATACCTTCCTCTTTTAATCTTTTCAAAACACCTACATGGGCTGCCCCTAATGCTGCCCCTGCGGCTAACGCTATTCCTAGTTTCATAATAATTTGCTTCTTTCGGTTGATCAGATTGTATTATTCAAATATATCTCATTAGAGAAAGTTTGGCAAATTTTAACTTGTTAAGCTCAACAATAAGGTTTTAATCATATCTTCCCCTTTTTTTATACATAAAAAAAAATAATTGCATTGGTGGAGGTGACGGGAATCGAACCCGTGTCCAAAACATTACAATTAAAACTTTCTACAAGCTTAGTTTATTTATGAATTTACTCTTTAACCTAAATAGACAAAAGGCTAAAAAGCTAGCTTCTATTTTATCCCTTTAACTAGCAAAGCAATAGTTAAAGTTAAGCCACTAATCAACATTTTTTAAAGTCATGGCTTCCTTAAAAAACGATAGCCTAAAAGGCTACGCTGCTTGAGCTACTCTATTGTAGTTTGCAGTTAAATTTATGTTTGACTTATTTACAGCTAGTCAGGCTGACTTGCTTATCTTAACTCTCATGCCCTGTCGAATCCAAAACACCCCCGTTAAAAATTGTACTTTCTCTTTAAATCTCGTTCAGCATCTCTCTTTTGAGCTTTCTTAGCTAAATCTTCTCTTTTATCATGTAATTTCTTACCTCTAGCTAAAGCGATATTGAGCTTTATATAACCATCTTTGATATAGATAGATAAAGGTATTAAAGAAAAACCTTTTCTCTCTACAGCACCTATAAGTTTGTTTATCTCATTTTTATGGAGTAAAAGTTTTCGATTTCTATCCTCTTCTATTTTTTCTCTGCTAAAATTGTAGGTAGAAATTTTCATACCAATTATATAAACTTCACCTTTTAATATTTTAACATAGGAACCAACAATAGTTGTCTTAGATTCCTTAATAGATTTTACTTCACTTCCTTTGAGAACTAGTCCAGCTTCAAATTCTTCTAAAATTTCATACTCAAATGGAGCTTTTCTATTAGTTGAAATTGTTTTATTCATTTTTATTCACCATTTAAAGAGCTGCATATAACATTATAACACTATGTTATTGCATTTTTCAATTATCTTTAAATTGGACTTTGAATGAAAAAATGTTATAATTGAAAAATATTAAGAGGTAATTATGGTAATTGAAAAAAGCTTGAAAAAGAATATATTTCTTTTTTATATGTTAACATTTCTATTTGATGTATTTAGAAGTTCATTTTTTGGTATAGGGTCCCTTTTTTATATAGAAAAAATAAATTTAGAAATACATCATATTTTTATAATTAAGTTATTTACTCCAATTGTAGTAACACTCTTTGAAATACCTAGTGGAATTATAGGGGATAAAATAAGCAGAAAATTAAGTTTTGCTCTTAGCTGTATTTTTTGCTCCCTTGGATTTTTGGGATATTACTTTTCAAATAATTTTGTTCATTGCATAATATCTGAAATTTTTTACAGTATAGGCATAGCATTCCAAACTGGTTCCTTAGATGCACTAGTTATATCACAAATGAAAGAAGCTAACATACCTATCACCTCTCTATTGTCTAAATCCTTTGCCTTAAGAAATATAGCTTTAATACTAGGCGGATCTATAGGAATACTTATATCTTACAAATCTATGAGATTGTTTTGGCTTTTTGGGTCTATAGGGATGCTCTTAACAACTTTTTTGACACTTTGGTCAATAAAAGAGCCAAAAGAAAATAAAAAGGAAAGTAGTATAAAAAAATATTCATTTTCTAATTTTAATTTAGAGTCTATTAAAAATAAAAATTTTATTATTTTGACTTTAGTAAGTGTAGCTTTAAGTTTAGTAAACGCACCTTTTTTTAATTATTGGCATACTTTTATAGTTAAAGAATTAAACATTCCTAGAAGCAGCAAAGAGTACATAATTATTTATTTTTTGTATAATCTTTTTATCTCATTAGGAAGTATTATAGCTCCTCTATTTAATAAACTAATAGGAAAGGTTAGAACTTTAGTTATTTCTCTTTATATTATAATTATTCCAACTATATTTATGGTGTTAACAAATAACAAGCTTTTATCTATATCAATGTTTCTTTTTACTGAGCTTGGAAGAGGACTTGAGGGGCCAACTTTTTATGATCTCTATAATATTATAATTCCTAATAATAGCAGATCATTATTACTTTCAATTAATTCAATGGTGCAAAGATTCACTGCCATTATCTCTCTAACATTTTTTAGCTATTTGAGCTATTTAAATAAGGAACAAATTGGAGGAAAGATAATTTTACTTTCTTCCAGCTTAACAGCACTTTTATTATTATCTGCAAGCATACTTTATCTAAAAGAGAAAGGATTTTCAAAAACAAATGAATAACGAAGAACCAAAGAAACTAGTATTAGATATGAAAAATCTTTTTTTGCTTATTATCAAATTAGCTTTACCTTCTTTAGCTTCTAATTTAATAACCTCTTTATATTACATAGTAGATATAAAATTTATAGGAATGCTTAATGATGATGCTTTAGCTGCTGTTAGTTTAACTTATCCAATAAATATTTTTGTAATTTCGCTAGGAATAGGCACAGGAATTGGGGTCTCTTCCGTTTTGTCTAGATTACTCGGCGAGCAAAAAAAAGAAGAAGCTTCTATAGTAGCTGGAAATGCAGTAACTTTAGGAATAATTTATGGCATTCTTGCAATGATTCTAGGAATATTTTTTAGCAGGTCCCTTATTAGTTTTTTAGGAAGTAACTCTGAGATTGTAAATGAGTATGCAGTCAAATATTTAAGAATAAGTCTTTTAGGTGGTTTAGGCATGTTCCTTCCTATGATAGCAGCGGATATTTTAAAGAGTGAAGGGGATACTATTACTCCCATGCTAGTTTTATTGGGAGGAGCTATACTGAATACAATTCTAGATCCTATTCTAATGTTCGGACTAGGAAAAATTCCTGCATTAGGAATAAGCGGAGCTGCTTTAGCTACTACTATTTCTAGATTAATAACAGCCTTTATTTCAATTTCGCTTTTATTTAGGAATAAGAACATAATTAAGCCTAAAATATTAGATATGAAACATTTAATAAATTCTATAGTCCAAATATATTATTATGGATTACCTTCTACTCTAGCTTCTATGATAACAGCAGCTGTTATTGGTTTCTTAAATAATATAGTTGGAAATTATAGCGAGGATGCTTTAGCTTTTACAGGCGTAATGGTAACGCTCTCAGATGCAATAATTTTCTTACCCATATATGGTCTTGCGCAAGGATTCATACCTATAGCAAGTTATAGCTTTGGGAGCAAAAAATATGATAGATTGAAAAAAACTTTGTTTTATACTTTAGGAATATCCTTAGCTATATCAATATTTGGAGGAAGTTTGTTTATATTCTTCCCTAAATTTATTTTAAGAAGGTTTATAACTGATTATGAAATAATCAAGCTAGGTGCAAAAGCATTTAGAAAAGTAGGACTGTCCTATATCTTTGTAGGACCAACAATAATCTGTGCTGCCGCTTTTCAATCTATAGGGCATAGTTTACAAGTGGCCTTAGCAGCTTTTATGAGAAGTATTATAATTCTTATACCCTTAGCTTATATATTCGGTTACATAGGCGGAGTTAATTCAATTTGGTGGGCCTTTTTAATTACTGAAGTAGTTTCCTTTTTAGTAATTTCTTTCTGGTTAAGGCATCACTTCAAAAAGTTACCAAATCAAGATATTAAATGATAAGAGGTTATTACTTAAGAAAAGTATAAACAAAAAAAGAGGAACTTATAAATTCCTCTTTTTTTGATTGAATTAATATTTTCATACTTTAAATCATGGCTTTCTTCTATATCATCTTTATTACCTATCATAATTAACATATTTTAATATTAAATTTTCTTTTGTTAGTAATAATATAATTCAAGTTACTCTTTTTCAGTCTATAAGTAATCTATATATTTAAGTATTATATTCCTATTGTCTATTAGTATTCTTTTTGTCTTCAAAAGTTAACATTTTCTTATAAACATTTCAATTAGTTGAAATGTTTATATTTTAAAAAAGAGCCTTTACTTCTAAAAATATCGTAAATTTAAAATTCTTTATTTGAAAGAAATTTTTTCCCCTTCTAATAAAAGTTTTTTTGTTTCTTCATGCAGATTTAAATCAGCATAATATAAGGCTGTGTTTCCAAGTAGGTCTCTAGTATTTATATCTGCTCTTGCTTCTATCAACATCTTTACTATTTCTATATTTCCTGAGTATGACGCTCTCATCAACGCTGTCTTTCCATATTTATCTTTAGCTTTAACGTCTGCTCCTGCTTTTATCAAGATCCTCACTTTTTCTTCACTTCTCCAGTAAGAAGCTGCTTTCATTAATGCTGTCTCTCCGTCTTTATTTACACTTTTAACATCTGCTCCTGCTTCTATAAGCACCTTTACTATTTCTGTATTTTTTCCTAAATATGACGCTCTCATCAACGCTGTGTATTCATTTTTATCTTTCGTGTTTATATCTGCTCCTTTTTCTATCAGCATCTTTACTATCTCCAAATTGCCATTTTTAGCAGCTTCTATCATAGCTGTTTCTCCATATTCGTTTTTAGCATTTACATCTGCTCCTTTTTCTATCAATATCTTTACTATCTCTTCATGACCCTCACCAGCAGCTTTTATCATAGCTGTTTCTCCATATTCGTTTTTAGCATTTACATCTGCTCCTTTTTCTATCAATATCTTTAATATTTCTACATACCTATTCTCAGCAGCTAAAGTTAAAGCTGTTCTTCCATTTTTATCTTTAGACTCTAAGTCATTTACTTTCTTTAGTACATTTTTTAATATATTTGAATTTCTTTTTGAAACTGATTTTTTAAAAATAGCCTCTATAATTTCTTCATATCCTTCTACTGATTTTATATCTATCTTATCTGAAAAATAATTTATTATATCTAAAACATTATTAGCTTTTTCTATAGTAAAATTCTTTGACCTTTCAAGTAAATTACGAAGAATATTAATTAATTCCTTTTTCTTAATTTTATTCTCTATCTCTTCTATCATGTTTTTCATTAGAAATTTTACAATGTCTTCTAAGTAATCTTCTCTTGCTCTTCTATAGAAGTCCTTCGTATTAACTACTATAGCATCTTTTTCTATCAAAGATATCAATAATTCTATTTTAAAATCATTGAAATCTATATGATCTAAAGAAGATTTTCCTTCCTTATCTACTACATTTATTTTTATATTATCACTATTCAATAGCATCTTTACTATAATAGGGTTATTATCTATGATAGCATGTGTGAGAGCTGGCCTGCCTTCTATATCTCTTAAATTTACGTTTATACCTGCTATATCTAACAATATTTTTACTAGCTCTTCTTTTTTGCCTATTTCCATAAATTTATTCTTAATAGCTACTGTCAGTGCTGTTTCTCCTAATAAATTTTGATAATTAATATCTACACCTTTATCTATTATCTTTTCTATAGTCCTAATATCTGCTTGTTCTAAAGCTAGCATTAGTAGATTATTTCTATTAGTTGTATAACTTGTGTCTATATCCATATTTCTATCTAACATCTCATTTATTATAATATTTCTATAAATTGATGTTAAAAATGTATTCATTATTACATAATTATTATCATTGATAGCATACGTAATAGCTCTATTTCCTTCACTATTTTTTATATTTATGTCTATATCTTTGAATTGTAAAAACTTACTTATTAGTTCTACTTTTGTTTGTATTTCCATAACTTTGTTCTTAACAACTAAAATTAATGCTGTTTCTCCATCTAAATTTTGAGCATTTATATCTATACTCTTATTTAGTATCTTATTTGTTGTATGAAAATCTCCCTCAGCTATAGCTAACATTAGTGCATTATTAGAAAGCAATCCATATTTAACATTAACATTTACTCCTGCCTCTAATAATTTGTCTATTATCTCGTCTCTTTCTATACTAGCTTCTGATTTTAATATAGATACTATTAATGCTGTTTGGCCTTTTTCATTTACTTCACTTACATCTATTCCTTTACTCAATAATACCTCTACTACTCCTAAGCTATTATACTTTGCTGCTAGTGTTAGCGCTGTTTCTCCATCTTTATTTATCAATTCATTTAAATTTATATATTTATTCTCTTCTTTTTTTAAAAATTTTTTCAGTTCCTCATCTTCATCTTTTTTTATAAGTTCCCAAAAATCATTTCCTATTTTATTCTTATGAATCAATCTATTTATAATTTTATTACAGCTTATAAATAAAAATAATATTATTAGCTTTATCATTCTCATTATCCTTATCCTTATCCTTATTAAATTATATCTGTTATAAATCAGTTATATCTAATAATAATTTATCATCTAATCAATTTCTTGTAAAATTACTTATTCCAAGTAATTCTACGTAAAAAAAAAGAGAAACTAATAAATCTCTCTTTTTACCTAAGTTAAATATCTTCAGAAGATTCTTCAGGCCAAGATTCATTGTCTAAATCATCTACATCATCATATTCAAGATGCTTGATATTAAATCTTTTCTTCTCTTCTTTTGTTAGTACATTTAGTAGGTATATTACCTCTATATTATTCTCATTAGATTTTAGCTCTAACTTACTTCTTGTACTATTCAATAATACTTTATGTACTTCACTATTGTATTCTTTTCTTAATATTTCTTCTTTTATATTAACACCTTCTATTTTAGCATCTAACTTTAATTTGCCCTCTTCTAAGCTTGTTATTATTGTTATAGTTGAATCTATATTATGCTTTATAACTCTGTCATACATATATGTTAAAAAATGGTTTATTATGGATCTTATTATCTTTATATGTCCATATAATTCGTAGTCACTATCAACCTGGTTTATTATGTTTATATTTACTTTATTACTTGTTTTTCTAGTAACATCTTTCAGATAGTTTAACATTTCCTCTATTATGCTATATGTGAACATTATTTTATTTTTAGTTTTCTTATCAGGATTATCAAACTTTAGGTCTTTCGTTATGCTTATCATTAGCTTTTCTAGATCATCATAGAATAGGTTAAGTACTCTCTTAACATTAGGATCATTATCTACTATGTATTTGTTAGATATAGTTTTTATTTTATCTAGCTGCTCTAGTGTATTAGTTATATCCTTTTCAGCATCTCTAAGAACTTCCATATGGAAGTTTCTTAATGTTTCCTCTACTATAATAGATCCATATTTCTCTCTTATGTCATCTATAGTCTTAAAGTGTTGTACTAGTAATGATGATTTATATTTAAAATCCTTCATCACCTCATCATATTCATACTCTATCTTATTCTTGTTTAATATTACTATATATCCTAAGTCTCCACCTTCTACAAATTTAAGTCTTATTGCTATAAATGATTTGTATTGAGGAAGTAGTATTTTATAAAGTTCGTTAGATTGGATGTCTTCACAAATATAATACTCATCATATTTATCTTTATGCAAGATCTTAGCTAAGTCAAAATACTTTTTTTCTTCTTCCCTTTCATTAAGGCTAAGAGGTACAGAAAAGTCATAGTAAAGAACATCATCACTCTCTCTATCGACTTTACGTCTAAAGAACATAACCCTGTCAAAGTTAATATCTTTTTTGTAAGAATGTATTAAAGTTAAAAGACCATGCATAAGGTTATCAGCACCATTTATTATCTTTACGAATTCTTCCTGATCTTCTACTGTATTTCTACCTCTCCAGAGCTCTTTTGCATCGTAAAGTAATACAGAAGTAGAAATTAAATTAGTAAATATTTCCAAATACTCTATTGTTCTTATGTCAAAAAATAATATTTTTAATTTAAAAGTATATGCAAGAAAGAAATAGCTATATAATATCCATTGAGGCAGCCAACTAAAGAAGAACGCTTTATATAACCACCCGTCGCTGTATCTTTTCATTGCCACATATAATATTAATGTAAATATTACTAAATATAAATAACCCCTTATTTCAATAAAATTACTAAGATTAATCCCGCCAAATAAGTATAATAAACCTAAACCAATAACAGCATATTTAAGAAATGTTAAATAGTTTTTGATTTCAGTATATCTTTTATTTAACTTAAGAATATCTATAACAAATTTTATCAAGAAAAAAAGATATAAAATTACTGATATTGCATATATTATATAAACATCAAAACTTACATAGTTTCTTATAAATCTCAAGAAAAGATCAGATTTCAGGTAGGTAAAGATAAACACTAAAGAATAATACAAAAGGTAATTCTTCTTAACTTTTATATAAAATCCTAAAATTACTAAAATAATTATTAAACTTAATGTATTTGATATATTTGTAACAGTTGAATGAATATTTTCTTCTTTAATAATATCTTCTAAAGTTGTTAGGATTAATGGTGTAGTTACAGGAGAGCTTATTTTTATATATATGGTTTTAATTTGACGAGGAGATATTTCAAAAGTTTTATATCCAAAATTTAACAGATTTTTCTCATCATTTTCATTAATTTTTCTAGTAAATTTAAATTCTGTTAATTTTCCATTGTTGAAATCTAGAAGAGAAATGTTGGTTCTATTTAAAGTAACAGGCCCAAACCATCCATGTAATTCAAGCCTATTTTTTAATGAAAGGTTTTGAACTTCCACTTTAATATAATAAATTGTATTAGGTTTTCTTAGATAAAGTAGTTGGTCTTTGTTTGATTCAAACTTATTATAGTAAAAGCCTTTAACTATATCTTCTTCTTTAATAATCTTATTTTCATCTTCCAAAATTGATATTTTTTTAGAGACATTTAATTTTTTACCTTCATACTTTATTATTTCTTTCCCAAAAGCATTTAAAAAATTAATAAAGAATAAAAATAATATTGAAATTTTCTTCATTTCTTTCTCCCCTTTTTAATTAATTCATTTAAATTAAATCATTGCACAAATTTTTAGGATTTATAGTCCAAATCCTGAATCAAAAGCATTTAAAATTAAGCTTATTATTCTTTCCATTTTTTCTCCTCATTAATCTAAAATTTTTCCCTTTTTGTTTTGAAGTGTCATTCTGCGTCTTTTATAAAAATTAACTTCAACTAAATATGTGTTATTAGAGATTTATATGTAATATCTCTTTGCATATTTAACTACCCCTAAGATACCATAATCTTATTCTTTTGTAAATATTTCCAAAATTTTATTTAATTTTTAGCATTGATTTATAAAGTACTTTTAAAAATTTACAATAAAATAAAAGGCTCCTAAAAGCCTCTAACAAAATTAATTTTTATTTATAGGTAAATCTTTGATGTACTTTACCATATCCTCTAAAGCTAAATTGATCTTTGCATGCTCTTCCAAACTTATTTCAGGTCTTTGCCTCATAATATAAATTTTGTTGATAACGTAAGGATCTAACCATATATCATGTAGTGCGTCTGCTATCTTCTCATCTTTTATCTTTATATCATTAATAATTTTTTCTAATTGGTTAATTAAGTAATTTAAACCTATTTTCTCTCTTTTATACTGATCTATAATATCAACTATAAGTTGCAAGTGGGTTTCAATATATCTTATCTTTTCTACATTATTTATTTCATCTATCATTTTTCCACCTTTTTGTCTCTAAATTTTTAATATTATATTTAACTTTGGTAAAAAGCATTTAAATTCTCTCAAAGTCTTAAAATACTATTCATAAAGTATCATATTTGTTATATTTTGTAAATTATTTATTAATTTCATGAATTTATAAATATATGTGAAGGCTTGAAAATATTGAAAAATTTCACTTTTAAATGTAATAAAAGCTACCAGAAGCTAGCCAAAATTCAAAAATAATGTTACACTTATATACATAAAAGGTGTTAAACCTTTTTTTCAAGGAGGAAAAATGGTAAGAACAATTCTAATAATTGCAGTAATATTAGCTGTGGCTGTTTATGGATACATGAGATTAAAGGGAAGAACTTTCTCTCAAGCTCAAAAGGATATTAAGGAAAAAGTGGATGACACTATCAATAATATCAAAAATAACAAAAATAATATAAATCCAAACAGATAAGAAAATAGCTTGTTAAACAAGCTATTTTTTTTGTTGAATTTATTAAGATAAAGAATCCAATGAAAGCTTAGCGTTTTCTAAAGCTCCTATAGCAGCTTTAAAATAAGAGCGAGAAAGAAGTGATTTTCCTAGCTTTACCCCACCGTAATATCTAGCTATTACTATTATAATATTACTAGTATTTTTAAGATTTAAGACCTTAATCAAAGGTCTACTAGCTGTACCTTGAGGCTCTTTAGCATTAAAAGATTTCTCTAATAGAGAATTTAAAGAGCCAATTCTATAAGAATATACAATATGAGATGCCTTTATATGATGCTCTTTTAATAGTTCAATTAATCTATTAGCGTCCTTTTCATTAAATATTTTAAAAGCATAAGAATAAAATTTTGATTTTTTTTCAAGCAGTAAATAAAAGTTATTTTCTATTTCTTTATTCATAATCATTTAATTTAATTAAAAATAACTTATGATATTCATAAGTTATTTATTTTCAGCCAATTTAACTATAAGTTTAATGGCTGTTCTTTTTTCATCATTTATATCAACATCTACAAAAGCGGGAACACAAACTAAATTTTGTCCTGAGGTAGCAACAAAGCCTCTTGCAACAGCTACTGACTTTACAGCCTGATTAACTGCACCTGCCCCAATTGCTTGGATCTCAACTGTTCCGTCCTTTTTTAATATAGATGCGATAGCTCCTGCCACCGAATTAGGGTTCGATTTAGCAGACACTTTCAAAATATCCATGATTGAGTGCGTCCTTTGCTATCAACGTTCCTATAAAAGTCAGAGATTTTAGTGGATGTTAGCTGTATCTTAAGGGTGTTCTTTTAATTATCAAAAATATATCGTAGATATGTCGTAGCAATTTCTATTCGTCTTGACTCTCAATTATATCACGTTTTATTATAGTTGTCTCTTTTTTTTAAAAATTTTTTCACGTCTACTTTTTCTATTATATTGTCTTTAAAACTTTTTTTAAGGGAAAAAATTAAATTTTTATTTGCAACACCTAGAGGTTCAAAAATATTTTTTATCATATCACCTTTTATTATTTTTACCTCTTCTAAATTAGAATAGAGAGATATGTATCCTGGAGAGTGATACAAAACTATTGTATAACCTGGTAAATCTTTTTCTTTTCCTACAAACAATACTATCCCTTTTGAAGTAGGAAAAACCTCTTTTTTTCCTGTAAAATGTAAACTAAAGAAGTTCTCTTTTTCTTTTACTTCACTAAAATTTACTAGAGGATAATAAAATCCTTTTAATACAGGTAAATTATTAGATATCTCTTTTTTTCTTGTATCAGGAATTGCATCTTTAGATGGAGAAACTACTGGTTTTTCTTTAGTAATTCTATTCTTAGAAGAAAATTTTGAATTAGAAGCAAGAGCTAGTAAAGCAATCAATATATACATATTAATTATTTTTCATAATGTATTTGAAAATAGTTAATGCTGCCTTTGAACCTTCTCCTGCTGCTATAATGATCTGTTTTTCAGAAATATGAGTTACATCACCTGCTGCAAAAATTCCTGGAACATTTGTCCTATTTTCATGGTCAATTATAATTTCTCCATACTCATTTTTTTCAACCATATCTATAAATTGGGAATTAGGTATTAAACCTATTTGAACAAATACTCCATCTACTTTCAATTCTTTTTCACCTTCTGGAGTCTGTAGAACGATAGACTCTACCACTTTATTACCTTTTATTTCTTTTGTTAATGAATTATATACAATTTGAACATTAGAATATTTTTTAATTTTTTCTAACATTATATTGTCACCTTTCATATGGTCATTTTTAGTAACAAGATATATATGTTTAGCTATATTTACCATTTGTAATGTTGCATCTAATGCTGAATTACCTCCGCCAACTATAGCTATAGTTTTATTTGTATAAAGAGGACCATCACATATCGCGCAATAGACTACGCCTTTGTTTTTAAAATGTTCTTCTCCAGGAACTTGTAAATACTTAGGATTTTTACCAGAAGCTATTAATACTGCTTTGGAATTATAAACATTCTTTTTTGTTTTGATAGTAAAACCTTTTTCCTCTTTTTCTATCTTTTCTACAACTTCTCTATCTTTAATAACAGCTCCTAAATTTCTAATATGTTGTTCAAATTTAGAAGTCAAATCAGGGCCTGTTGTAGTTTCATATCCTGAGTAATTTTCAATCAAACCACTCCAAGCCATCTGGCCACCTATATCTTTTGTTAAAATAAGTACATTTAATCTGTTACGAACAGCATAAATAGCAGCTGTTACACCACATGGTCCTGCTCCTATTATTATTAGATCATATAAATTTGCCATAAACACTCCAAAAAGTTATTAAAGTTAAAAAATATTATACATCATTAAAAGAAAAAATAAAAGTTCAATTGTAATTTTTTATAAAATTTTCTAATCTCTCAATTAGTAAAATGTGTTTTTCTTCTTTTAACATTTCGTTAATTAAATTTAAGAATATTTTAACTTTATTCTCATCCATTTTCTCTAGAATTTTTAAGTTTAGTTTTAAAACCTCTGGAGTAGAAGCAGAGTATTTAAAAAGTATTTTTAAAACTTTTTTATCTTTTTTATGAATAATTTGTTTTAAGGCATATTTAACAAATTTTTCTATAGGAGCACCTCCTAAAATTAAAGTTTTAGTAGCTTCTAGAAAGTTTTGATGATAAGATATCATTAAAGCATTCTTACCTTTTCCATATCCGCTTTTAACTTTTTGATTAAAATCCGCTTTATACTTTATAAGCTCTTCTATTATTGAAACTTTATCTTCTAGTTTTAGACCATATGAAGAGGAAAAAAACATTTCATCTGAAAAAATAAAGCGCGTCATTTTGGTTACTGCTAGAGTTAAAACGTTATTTCCACAATTGGCAGCATAATTAATTTTAGCTCCTCTTTCTAAAAGCATTTTTAAAG
>JAEWOZ010000066.1 GCA_023399505.1 Fusobacteriota bacterium
TAATTATGGGGTAACAGCATTAATGTCGGCATCAAAGAGAGGACATTTAGAAATTTTCAAAAACCTTATAGAAGTAGACGCAAATATTTATAAAAAAAATAAATTTAGTAAAACAGCATTAATTTACGTAGGTGAGAGTTTAAGTAATTCCAAAGAGAAAGATGAAAAAGATGAGTTTATAGAAATGGCATCTATAATAATAAGAAGAATTGCTGAAGACTATATACACTTATTTATTTCGTTAAACAAAGATATCACTACACCTCAGAGTATAAGAGATAGTGTACATGCTCATATCAAATTACTATACTCACTGCAAGAATTACCTATAGAGATTTTTGAGAAAATTATTACAATGATTAATTAGTTGAAGTAATCGTTTTTAGAATAAATAATTTAATTTTCAAAAGGTTTAATATAAACCTTTTTATTTTTAATAAAGTTATTAAAAAAATTTATGCTTTTAAAGAAAAATGACTATTATCATTTTTTAAAATATTTAAAATTTGCTAATATTATTTTTTAATTTTTTTAATTTTACTAAGCATTAAATGTATGATAATATTTTTAAAAATAGAAAGGATAAAAGTAATATAAAATGAAAAAACTATTAATATTATTAGTCTTAAGTTTGAGCTGTATTAAAAATTTAAATAACCTTAAAATTAAAAGTAAAGGTATAGAAGAAGATCTTATAAAAGCTATAGTAGACAATGAAAAAAATAAAGCACTAGATTTAATAGAAAAGATATCAGATATTAACTATAAAAATAGTGATAATAAATCGTTTCTGCAATTGGCTATAGAGAAGGGTAATTTAAATATAATAAAAGCCTTATTAAATAAAAACTTTCTTTTAGAAAATGAAGATGTATCTAAAATATATAATTTAGCTTTATATAAGAGCTATGAAGTATTAAATATAATGACAAGAAAAGGATATAAACTAAAAGAGGGTCTACTAGAAGATAATAAATATTTTTGTTTTCTATGCTACTCAACTAATGCTGATGAAGTAAAAAAATATATTAATAAAAATCATATAAATCCCCAAGATATTAAAGATGATTGCAATAGGAATGGATTAATTATAGCAAGTATGAATAATAAAAAAGATATTATTGAAATGTTTATTAAAGAATACAATTTTGATATAAATGAAAGAGACATTCATAATTGTAGTGCACTAATGTATGCTATAAAAAAGGGTAATAAAGAATTATTGGAATTCTTAATGAGTTATAAAATAAATATTAATGATAAAACAGTTCATAAATTTAATCCTTTAATGTTAGCTTGTGTAGAGGGCCATACAGATATAATCAAAATATTAATAGAGGCAGGCGCTAATATTAATGAAAAAAATTACAAAGACTGGACAGCATTAATGGTAATATCTGAAAAAGGCTATGAAGAAGTGGTAGAATTATTAATAAAAAAAGGTGCTAATATTAGTGAAAAAAACAATAAAGGTTGGACAGCATTAATGATTGCACTGTACAGTAACCATATTGGAGTAATGGAGTATTTAATAGAAAATGGAGCTAATATAAATGAAAAAAATAATGATGGTTTTACATCTTTAATGATAGCATCTCAAAAAGGCTATAAAGAAGCAATGGAATTATTAATAAAAAAAGGTGCTAATATTGATGAAAAAAGTAATGACGGGGTTACAGCATTACTAATAGCAGCAGAAGAAGGTTATAAAGAATTAATAGAATTGTTAATGGAAAATGGAGCTAATATTTATGAAAAAGATAATAAAAATTTCACACCTCTAATGAAAGCTTCACAAAAGGGTCATGTAGAAGTAGTGAAACTTTTAATAGAAAAAGGGGTTAGTATTGATTATCAAGAACTCAAAGGATGGACAGCATTAATGATAGCTTCGCAAGATAATTATATTGAAATAGTTAAACATCTATTAAAATCAGGTGCTAATCCTGGCAAAAAGAATAAATATGGATCTACAGCACTTATGATAGCATGCAATAGTGGTCATGCAGAAGTAGTTGATTTTTTATTGAAAAAAAATGTTGATCTAAATAATAAAAATAAATATAAAGCTACGGCTCTAAGTATAGCGTTAGAAAAAGGCCACGAAAAGATTATAGGATTATTAATTAAAAATAACATTATTATTGATGAAAAAGATTTAATTAAAATATTTAATTTATTATTAAATTCAAATAATCAACTATCTCTACTAAAATCAATGTTTAATAAAGCTACTATAAATATAAAGCTTTTATCTTTTATATATAAAGAGTCCCTGAAATTAAATTCTATTGAGAGCAATAAGTTATTAAAAAGTTTTCTTAAAACAGTGAACATAAATAGGATATTTTTGTCAGACAAATTTTTATTTAATTCCGGTAGTTTACTTGAAATCTCATTTCTAAATTTTGTAAAAATTTTTTATCTAGATGAAGTAGAAGAAGTAGAAAATATAAAAAGGTTAATGATTGATAGTATCCTAGATTACTATCAACAAAGAGAAAATAAAATTCAAATTTATGATAATAAATTCATAGAAAAAAACAATAGCATAAAAAATAAAATAAATGTTTTTGTATCAAGATTAATTAATGTTATAGGAAAATTTAAAGGAGACTTTACCTCTGAAGAGCTAATAAAGATTTTAAATGACAAGAGCAAATTAGATAAATAATTTCAATTTGAAAAAATAAAGATTTAAATAATTATTAAGTAGAAAGAGAAAAATTTAACAAAATTTACTCTAACTAGAGTAGCTAGTGTTGTGATATATCTATCTTCCTTTTAAATTTAAGAAAACAGTTATTAAATGAGGTAGCTAGATGTAAATTTTATGTAACTTACTTTAGTCCCATTAAAGTTAGTAATTTTAAAGCAAAGGTAGAGCCTGAGGGTTTTTACTTGCTAATAGATTTATGAGACAACTTTAGTAATAAGCTGAAACTACCTATGTATATAGATGAGCATGAATTTAGATATATTTATAAGGAAAATGTAATAATGAATGTATATGAAAGTATATATGATGTAGATAGAATAGAAAAATATAAGATTAAAAAAAAATAGATCTTCTGTATAATAGGGCTTTATAGAATAAAGTAAAAGACTATATAAATTTAAAGTGAGAGCTATACTTTAAATAGACAATTTTATATATGATGAATATAAATTAAAGAAAGAAGCTTTTATAGCTCTACTTATTCATTTTGGCTATTTAAAATAATTTTCTAATTTACTAAGTATTATATGTATGCTATGATTTTTTAAAATGGGAAGGATGAAATTACTAGAATAAAAAAAATATTAATATTATTAATTTTAAGTTTAAGCTGTGCTAAAAATTTGCACAATTTAAAAGTTAAAAGTAAAGGCATAGAGGAAGATCTTGAAAGGGCTATAATAGAAGATGAAAAGGATAAAGCATTAGATTTAATAAAGATATTGTCAAATGTTAATTATAATAATAGCAATATTTAATCTTTTTTACAATTAGCTATAGAAAAAGGTAATTTGGATATAATAAAAGCTTTGTTGAACAAAAATGTTATTTTAGAAGATAAAAAAGATGTAACTAAAATATACGATTTAGCTTTGTACGATAGCTATGGACTAATAGATATAC
>JAEWOZ010000141.1 GCA_023399505.1 Fusobacteriota bacterium
ACATAGAATTAATTAAATTTTTAAAAGGAGAGGAAAATGTATAGAACACATATCTTAAACGCCTTAAATAGAGGTGATGTCAATAAAGAAATTATTCTATCAGGATGGGCAAGTTCAATTAGAGACCATGGAGGAATCATATTTATAGATTTAAGAGACAGAAGTGGTTCTACCCAAATAGTTATTGATCCCTCTTCAAACTCTTATAAAGAAGCTAAATTAGTAAAAAATGAGTATGTTATAAAAATTAAAGGAATAGTAAAAGAGAGAGCTTTTGAAAATATAAATAAAAATAATCCTACGGGAGAGATAGAAGTTATTTGTAATGAGTTGGAAATTTTAAATAAAAGTAAACACCCTGCATTCGAAATTAATGATGAAACACCTGTAAGCGATACAATGAAAATGAAATATCGTTACTTGTATTTAAGAAGAGCAAGTGGTTTTAAAAGATTAGAAATAAGAAGTAAGTTTTTTAAAGCTATGAGAGACTTCCTAGTTAATGAAGGCTTCCTTGAAGTAGATACACCTATTTTGAACAAATTAACACCAGAAGGAGCAAGACCATTTGTAGTACCAAGTAGACTAAATGAAGGTGAATTTTATGCCTTAGCTCAATCGCCTCAGCTCTTTAAACAAATTCTAATGGTTGCAGGAATAGAAAAATATTTCCAAATTGCTAAATGTTTTAGAGATGAAGATCTTAGATCTGATAGACAACCTGAATTTTTACAATTAGATATTGAAACTTCTTTCTTTACTAGAGACAATATAATAGATTTAGGTGAAAGATTAGTTAAATATTTTATGAAAGATGTTTTCAACAAAGATATTCCCAAAATTCCTATAATGACTTATGATGAAGTTATGAACAAATATGGAATAGATAAACCTGATTTAAGATTTGGTTTAGAAATAGTTGATATTACAGATATTGCAAAAGAGACTGATTTTAAAGTTTTCAAAGACGCTTCATTTCATGGTTTAGTAAGAGCTATAAATGCAAAAAACAGTGCTAATATTTTATCACGTAAGGATATTGATGAGTTAACCGATCATATAAAGAAATATGGCGCTAAAGGGTTAGCTTGGATAAAAATAAATGAAGATTCTACATATACTTCTGTTATAACAAAATTTTTAAAAGAAGATGAATTAAAAAAAATAGTTTCAAAATTAGATGGTAAGCCTAATGATATTCTATTTTTTGTAGCTGATAGTCATGAAGTGGTTTATAATTCCTTAGGGCAACTAAGATTATCCTTAGGAGAAAAATTAAACCTGATAGATAAAGATGACTTAAAATTTTTATGGGTTATAGATTTTCCTTTATTAGAGTGGAATTCTGAGGAAAAAAGATATAATGCTAAACATCACCCTTTCACTTTATATAAAAAAGAAGATGAAAGTAAATTAGAAAGTGATCCTTTAAGTGTTAAAAGCGAAGCTTATGATTTAGTATTAAATGGCAATGAAGTTGCAGGCGGAAGTGTTAGGTTATTTAATGAAGATCAACAAAGTAAAGTATTTAAAGCAATGGGCTTTAGTTCAGAGGAAATTGAAGAAAAATTTGGTTACTTATTAGAGGCTTTAAGAAATGGAGCGCCCCCTCATGGTGGGATAGCATTTGGAATAGATAGATTTTTAGCTGTTATGCTAAAAGAAGAGTCAATAAGAGAAGTTATACCTTTTCCTAAAACTCAAAAAGGTCAATGCTTAATGACTGAGGCACCATCTCCAATGGCAGCAAATGAATTAATTCAATTAAATATTCAAGTAATAAAAAAGGAAAAATAATCAATGGTAAAAATGTTCTTTAAGAATAAAATAATTTCTTTAATAAAAGAGGTTATAAATGAAGATATAGAAATTGAAATTGAAAAACCTAGAGTAGAAGCATTTGGAGATTTCTCAACAAATATTGCTATGAAACTTTCTAAAATCCATAAAAATAATCCTGTTAATATAGCTCATGAGATAACTTCAAAACTTAAAAACAGCTTCTTTTCCAAAATAGAAGTAGTAAATCCAGGTTTCATAAACTTTTTTTTAAATGATGAGGCATTCCTACTTTACCTTGATCAATTAAAAAATGAAAATTTCAAAGATATTAATATAGGTAAGGGGAAGAAAATATTAGTAGAATATGGAAGTATTAATCCTACAGGACCTCTTCATGTAGGACATGGAAGAGTAATTGTTTTTGGAGACGTAATTTCTAATTTATTACAATATGCAGGTTTTAAAGTTCAAAGAGAGTATTATTTAAACGATAGTGGTAATCAAATAGATAATCTTTCTGAATCTTTGTATATAAGATGCAAAGAGGAATTAGGTTCGCAGGTAGAGCTTCCAGCTGAAGCTTATAGAGGTGAATATGTTAAATATATGGCTAAAGATTTTATAGCTACATATGGATCTTCTCCTGTATTATCTTATGATATAGATATTTTTAGGAATTTTGCATTAGAATGGTGTATAGCGAATATAAAAAGAACTTTAAAAAAGATGGATATAGCATATGATGGTTGGGTAAGTGAGAGAGCCTTATATAAAAAACATCCTTTAAAAGAGATAATAAAGAATTTAGAGAAAAAAGATTTAGCATATGAAAAAGAAGAGGCCATATGGTGTAGGACAACAACTTTTGGTGATGATAAAGATAGAGTAGCTATTAAAAGTGATGGAAATCCAGCATATTATGCATCTGATATAGTCTATAGCGCTGATAAAGCATCAAGAGGTTTTGATCATATAATTACTGTTCTAGGTTTTGATCATCATGGATATGTGAAAAGATTAGAAAGTTCCTTTATATTTAACAATATTAGAGAATTCAATACAATTCTTGTACAAATGGTTCAATTATTTAGAGGAAAAGATTTAATGAAGATGTCTAAAAGATCAGGTGAGTTTTATACTTTACATGAGCTTATAGAAGAGATAGGTGGAGAAGTGTGCAAAATCTTCTTTTTGATGAGAGATGAGAGCACTCCATTAGATTTCGACATTGATTTAGCTAAAGAACAATCTGATCAAAATCCTGCTCATTATATACAGTATGCATGTGCGAGAATTTCTTCAGTTTTAAGAAAACATAGTTTAGAATTAGAAAATATTAATTTGTCACTACTTAACTCGAAAGAAGAGAAAGATATTCTTAAGAAATTAGATGAATTTTATGAATTAATTAATTCTATTTTAAAAAGCTACGATGTTCATTTATTAGTAACTTATCTTCAGGATCTCTCTTCTTTATTTCATTCTTATTATAATTCTAATAAAATTATTTCAGAAGATGAAGAAAAAACTAAAGCAAGATTATTTTTTGTTTCTAAAATAAGAGAAGCTTTAGCTACCCTATTAGATATAATAGGTGTTAAAGCCGTAGAGAAGATGTAAAGGATTTTTATGAGAATATTATTTTTACTTTTACTTTTCAATTGCAAAACTTTAATTTTAAAAAAAGATTTATCTGCTTTACCTTTTAAAGCTACACAAGGTAAGTATGAAATAAATATTTTTAACTTAAAGTATCCTAAAAACCTTAATGAGAAAATCAATTTTTTTAATTCTTTTTATGATTCCCTTAAAAGTATCATAACAGATAAAAAACAAATGAGTTTAGCTTTAAATGAAGATTTTATAAATGATTTTATATATATTGAAAAGAATGGTCTTTTAAGAGAAGAATCCTTTATAAGTAAAGCAGCTTCCGATTTAAACGATAAGGAAAAAGAAATTCTAATCAATTTATTACAAAAAGAGAAAAAAGACTATAAATCTCAAGAATTGCTTAATTTTCAAATGGAAGCTTTATATAAAATTTTAAGAAGAGAAGATCTTTTTGAATCTAAAAGGTCTTATACAGAATTAAATAAAGAGAGAGCCTTAGATAATTTAAGGGCAATAAGAACAAGAGTAGTTAAAGCTATTAATAGTTCCAGAATTGAGTTAGTTATAATTTTAGAAGATCCTTATTCAAAAAATGAATATGATACTGAATATAAAAAACACTATTATTCAAAGAATGTTTCTCTCTTTACTAATGTAAGTTTATCTAATAGTTTTAATAAATATAAGAAATATGGAACTATACTTTTCAAAAATATTAAAGAAAAGGACTTAAGTGAAATATTAAGTTCAGAAGTTGATCTAGGTTTAGACTACTTCATAGTAGAAAATAATTATTCAGGTTACAAGTACTTAACAAATGGTAAGATAGTATTCTTTGTAGGGGGAGAGCATCATATAAACAGCTCTAAAAGTTATGATGTAAAGATTAATTTTGAGGATTATGATGTTCTTAAAATAAAAGATTTAGAAAGTCAGTTTACTATTAAAGATCTATTTATTAAAAAATAAAAGAGTTAAATCTCTTTTTTATTTTCTAAAATTTTATATTATCTAACTTTTTATTGAAAATTTTTGAATGATAAATTATGATTTTTCTTTTAAACTATAGCATGCCTAAAATTAATATATTGTGCTAACAACTTCTAAAGATTTTTTAGATTTTCTATTGGCTGAAGCAAAAACTTTTATTCTTGAAATAAAAGCCAATATTTTTAAAAATTAATTAAATTAATAAAATTTTACACCTATTATTTTAAGTGGTAAATTTCTATTAAGATACTTATACTAATAGGCTAAGGAGGTTTGTTATGAAAAGATTTTTTATTTTAATTGTATTTTTAGGATGTAGAAATATTAGATTGGAAAATATTAAATTTAAAGATAGAGGACAAACT
>JAEWOZ010000009.1 GCA_023399505.1 Fusobacteriota bacterium
ACAATGACCTTTGGAATAATAAGTGCAACTGAGAGAAATAGAAATGAATTATTAAAAATGGGGCTTCCTACATTAATACAAACTTCTACACCTATATACGAAGGTTCAAGTGGAGGACCGTTAACTAATGTTAACGGAGAGGTAATTGGAATTAATTCAGTTATTGTAAGTAAATCTAGGGTTAATGCAGGGTATATAGGCTTTGCTATTCCTATAAATATAATAAAACCTGTTCTAAACTCTATAATTTCTACTGGAAGATTTAAAAGAGGTTACATAGGAATAATTCCTGAACAAAAGAATGAGCCTAATGTTACAGGAGCTGTCATAGCTGAAGTGACTAAAAATCTCCCTGCTTATAAAGCTGGAATAAAAAAAGGAGATGTAGTTGTATCGATTAATGATAAACCTATAGAGAATGCTTTACATGTGTTTAGTTATCTATCATTAATTCCGGCAGGCGAAGTAGTAAAATTAGGTATAAAAAGTGGTAATAATATAAAAGAATACAAAGTAAAATTAGTAGAAAATACTCAAGAATCAGAAACTAAATTCGCTTTCCAAGGTATTACAGTAAGTGATATAAGTGAAGCAGTTGCTAACATGTTAGATCTTGCTGATATGCAAGGAATAATAATAGAAAACTTAGAAAATGTTAGAGCATATTCTAACATTCTATCTAGTGGTGATATTATCAGTGAAATAGATAATACAAAGGTAAGGAATGTTAAGGAATTTGTAGAGATATATAACAAAATTCCTCAAAACAAAACTTTCTTATTGACTATTATCAAAAAAGACAAAAAACAGACAGTTTATATAGAATTAACTAAAAAATAAAATTAAATTTAAAAAGGAGAATATGTGGATCAAAGAATTTCAATTCTAAATGCTTTAAATGAACAACAGTTACAGGCTGCTACTACAGTAGACGGACCTGTTTTAGTGCTTGCAGGTGCAGGGAGTGGTAAAACCAAAACCTTAACTTGTAGAATAGCTTATATGGTACATCAAGGCATTTTTCCACATAATATTTTAGCTGTTACTTTTACCAATAAGGCAGCTAAAGAAATGAAGAAAAGAGTTATAGATTTAATTGGTACAAAGGGAGAAGAAGTAACTATTTCTACATTCCACTCCTTTGGAGTAAGGTATTTAAGAATTTATGCTCATCATTTTGGTTACGAAGCTAATTTTAATATTTATGACATGGATGATCAAAAAAAATTAGTTACCCAGATTGTTAAAGAGGCGCAAATTAGTACTTTTGGATTAACTTCCTCTAAACTAGTAAGTAGAATAAGTAAACTAAAAGAGGAAGGAATCCTCCCAGATGAATACGAAAAAGTTGCTCTTTCTCCTTTTGAAAAGTCTTTTTTAGAAATATATCGAACTTATCAACGAAAACTAAAAGAACATAATTCTTTAGATTTTGCAGATATTTTAATTTATACTTTAAAAATGTTAGAAAATGATGGAGCATTAAAAGAGCTTCAAAGAAGATATACGCATTTTATGATAGATGAATATCAAGATACTAACAGTATTCAATATAATATTATTAAGAAGCTTTGTTCTAAGACTAATAACATATTTGTTGTAGGTGACGAAGACCAAAGTATTTACGGATTTAGAGGAGCAGATATTTCAAAAATTTTAAATTTTGAAAGAGATTTTTCCTCAACTAAAGTTTTTAAATTAGAAAGAAATTATAGATCAACTATTAATATTCTAAATGTTGCAAATGCAGTTATAAAAAATAACCTTTCATCTAAGGGTAAAGTTTTATGGACAGATTTAAAAGGAGAACATCCAAGATTTTACAGTGCATTAGATAGCCTAGAGGAGGCTCGCTATGTCTCCTCAGCTATAAATTCTCTTTTAGATAAAGGTCATAAATATAGAGACATTGCAATTCTTTATAGGAATAACTCTCAATCAAGAGAATTTGAAGAAGAATTTATTAGAAGAACTATCCCTTATAAAATATATGGCGGAATGCAATTCTATCAAAGAAAAGAGATAAAAGATATCATAGCATACTTAAGTCTAATAAAGAATTTTAAAGATAATTTAAGTTTTCTAAGAATAATCAATACTCCTGCAAGAGGTATTGGTAGTGTCTCTTTATTAAAATTAGAAGACTTTGCTAAACAAAATTTCTTATCTTTATATGAATCTTTAGAAATTATAGATCAATTGAAATTAACTTCTTCTGCAACTAACAGTTTAGTTAAATTTAGAAATATAATGGAAGAGGCTAATAAAATATCAAAAGAGGGAAGTGTTGTAAGAGTAATAGAATTTATACTAGATACAACCGGCTACATTAAAGAGCTTGAACAAACTCATGAACAAGATCGAATTGAAAATATAGCAGAGTTAATAAATAGTATAAAGATATCTGAATCTAAATATGGAATGTTGAGATTAGAAGATTATTTAGAACAAATTTCATTAGCAGCAGATGTAGAAGAAGAATTTAGTGATAATCATGTGAAACTTATGACTATACACAATTCTAAGGGCTTAGAATTTGAAATAATCTTTATAGTAGGATTAGAAGAAGAAATTCTTCCAAGTGCTAGAGCTATATTCAGTGATGATGAAATTGAAGAAGAGAGAAGATTGTTTTATGTTGCTTTAACGCGTGCGAAGAAATTGGTATATATAACTAACGCTCAAAATAGAGCTGTTTATAATTCTAGTACCTACTTAAGAGAATCTTCAAGATTTTTAAGAGAAATTCCTAAGGAGCACATTATTTTAGAAAATTCTTCTATCGAAGAGAAAATAACTAAAAAGGATGAAAGAAAAAATTATTCTTTCAATGAAGAAACAGAAGAAAAAATTAATAAACTATTTGGTTTTGCTAAAGGTGATAAAGTATCACATCCTAACTTTGGCTACGGTAAAATAATGGAGGTTGATTTAGATAAAGTTACAATATATTTTGATAAATACGGGGAGAAGAAATTTATTACAACTACAATATCTAAATTTCTAGTGAAATCATAAAAGTTTATTATAAAGGAGAGAAAAATGGTTAAAAAAGCAATTCCAAAAGGACAATTAAGAAGAATTTTTGCTTATTTAAAACAGTACAAGTTGCTAATGTCTATCTCTATATTCTTTGCAATGGCATTTGCTATATTTGAAGTTTTCTCTACTTTATATATAGAGGTGTTTGTAGATACTATTAAAGAAGCTGTAACAAGTAATGATAAAAGTCTTTATACTTTAATTCTTGTAAGCTTTCAATATATAGGAGTAAGGTCAGCTAAAGAAATTGGAGAGTACTTTTTTGATATATTATCTGGTACTACTGCAGGTAGATTTGTTTTTGATTTAAGAAAAGATATTTATAAAAAATTGAATACTTTACCTTACAAGTTTTTTTCAACTACAGATAAAAGTCAAATAACTTCTAGATTTATTAATGATGCAGATAAGCTAAGAGAATTAGTAGAAAGCTTGTTTCAAGCAATTTATTACATTTGCGTTAGTGTTCTTTATATAGTTATAATGTTTACTAGACATGTAAAACTAACATTGATCTTTGTCCTTTTAGTTCCAAGTATGCTAATAATTATAAAAGCTTATGGAAAGAAAATATCTTTTAGCGGTAAAAAAATATTAGAGCAGTTAGCTGTATTTCATATGACTTTAAAAGATTACTTAAACGGTGTAAGAATAATTAAAGCTTATGGTACTGACAAATATGAAGCTAGAAAATTTAAGCAAGATAATATTGAATATTTTAATAGATTTATGGAAAATACTAGATTAAATGCTACTTTTTCCCTTTTAGAAGGAATAGTAATACTTATAGCAGCTGCTATAGTAAGCGCTTACGGTGGCTATGAAGTAATGCAAGGTACCTTAGGTATGGGAGCATTTGTATTTATATTTAGTGCTTTAGGAGAAATTCATGAAAGCATTTCAGATTTAATAGAGATGATCTCTACTACTCAAACTTATCTCTATTCTTCTTCAAGAGTTTTCGAACTTATAGATAGCAAAGTAGAAAGAATTCATACAGATGAACCTTTTGAGTTAAAGAGCATAGAAGGTAAGATTGAATTTGAGAATGTTAAATTTAAGTACCAAGGTGCAGATGAATATGCTATAAAAGGGGTAAATTTTGTAGTAGATGCAGGAAAATCAGTAGCAATTGTAGGAAGAAGTGGAAGCGGAAAAAGCACTCTTGCTAATTTATTACTAAGGTTATATGACCTCCAAGAGGGCAATATAAAAATCGATGGAATTAAATTAGATAACATATCTTTAAAAGATTATAGAAAACAATTAGGTATTGTCCCTCAAGACACATATTTATTTTATGATACTATTTACAAAAACATCGCTTATGGTGTAGATAATTTAACAAGAGAACAGGTAGAAGAGGCAGCTTCTAAAGCTTATGTTTTAGAATTTGTTAGAAAACTTCCAGAAGGTTTAAATACTTTTGTAGGAGAAGAAGGATCCTCATTATCAGGCGGGCAGAAACAAAGAATTTCTATTGCTAGAGCTTTAGTAAGGAATCCTAAAATTCTCATTTTAGACGAAGCTACTTCTGCGTTAGATGCAGCTTCTGAAGCTATAGTTACTTCTACTTTAATGGAAGTAATGAAGGGAAAAACTTCAGTTATAATTACTCATAAAATAACTATGGCAATGAAGGCTGATTTAATAATAGTAATGGACAATGGTGAAATAAGAGAACAAGGAACTCACGATGAGTTAATGGAAATAAAAGGTTTGTATCATTCTTTTTATGTTCAACAATTTTTATAATATAAAAGGTGAAATAATTTGAGAAAAGATGGAAGAAAAAACGAAGAGACTAGAGAGATAATAATAGAACCAAATTATCTAGCATTTCCTCATGGGTCTGTTCTAATAAAACAAGGTGCTACTAAGATAATATGCTGTGTTTCTTTAAGAAATAATGTCCCTTCCTTTTTAAAGGGTACAAAATCAGGTTGGTTAGATGCTGAATATGCAATGCTACCCTCAGCAACTTTAGATAGAAATTTAAGGGAATCTAAATTAGGAAAGCAACATGGTAGAACTATAGAGATTCAAAGAATCATTTCAAGATCTCTAAGAAATTGTTTAGATTTATCTAAATTAGAAGAAAAAACTTTAATAATTGACTGTGATGTATTAGAGGCAGATGGTAGTACTAGAACAGCTGCTATAAACGGTGCGTATGTAGCTTTAGAAATTGCTATAAGGAAATGCTTAAAAGAAGGCATTATAA
>JAEWOZ010000040.1 GCA_023399505.1 Fusobacteriota bacterium
ATATTTATATGTCCTTGACCTGAAGCATACATTAATGCTGTTTTACCTAAATTATCTTTATCATTAATATTAACTCCATTATTTATTAGAAATTCTACTATTTCTGTATGGCCATTTTCTGAAGCATGCATTAATGATGTACTTTCATCTCCGTCTTTATCATAAATATTAGCACCCTTTTCTAATAATAATTCCATCATTTCTCTATAACCTCTTTGAAATACTTTCATTAATGCTGTTTCACCCCGAGTATCTTTATAATTAATATTAGCTCCTAATTCTATTAATAATTTTGCCATATCTAAATAACCCTCTTGTAAAGCATAGATTAAAGCTGTTTTACCTAGGGTGTCTTTATCATTAACATTAGCTCCTTTTTCTAGTAATAATCTTACTATTTCTGTATAGCCTCTCTCTGAAGAATAAAGGAATGCTGTTCTCTTATGACAATCCTTATTATTAACATTAGCTCCTTTTTCTAGTAATAGCTTTACTATTTCTGTATGGCCTTCACTTGAAGCACACATTAATGCTGTAACATCGTTATTACATTTATCATTGATATTAATTCTATTATTTAATAAAAATTCTACTAATTCTTTATGTCCATTTTCTGAGGCGTACATTAATGTTGTCCATCCATCTTCATCTTTATCATAAATATTAGCTCCCCTTTCTATTAATAATTCCATTATTTCTTTATGACCTCTTTGAAATACTTTCATTAATGCTGTTTTACCTCTAGCACTTTTATGACTAATGTTAGCTCCTTTTTCTAGTAATAACTTTACCACCTCTGAATGACCATATTGTGAAGCAAATATTAATGCTGTTTTACTTTTATTGTATTTATCATTAATATTAGCTCCATTATCTAGTAATAACCTTACTATTTCTGCATGTCCTTTTCTTGAAGCATCTATTAATGCTGTACTGTCACTATGATTTTTATCATTAATGTTAGCACCTTCTTCTAACAGTAATTTTACTACATCTAAATGTCCATTTTCTGAAGCATCCATTAACGCTGTAATGCCACTACGATTTTTATCATTAATTTTAGCACCCTTTTCTAGAAGTAACTTTACTACATCTAAATGTCCATTTTTTGAGGCATCCATTAATGGTGTTCTTTCATATTGATATTTACCATTAATGTTAGCTCCTTTTTCTATTAATAATTTTACTATTTCTCTATGTCCCTCACTTGAAGCATAAACTAATGCGGTATTTCCTATACCATTTTTAATATTAACACTTGCTCCTTTTTTTAATAGTGATTTTACTACATCTAAATGTCCATTCTTTGAAGCACAGATCAGTGCTGTCTCATTATTATTATTTTTATTATTAACGTTAGCTCCTGCTTCTAGTAGTAACCTTACTATTTCTACATGGCCGTTCTTTGATGCTAACAATAATGCTGTTCCTCCATCATTCGCTTTATCATTAGCATTAGACCCTGCTTCTAATAGTTTTTTTACTACTTTTATATGACCATCCTCTGACGCATAAATTAATGCTGTACGTTCATAATTATCTATATAATCTACTTCAGCACCTTTTACTAACAATAATTCTACTATTTCTATATGGCCCTTAATTGAAGCAAACATTAATGCCGTCAAACCATTATTATTTTTATCACTAACATTAGCTCCACTATCTAGTAATAATCTTACTATTTCTGCATTACCATTCTTTAATGCGTATATTAATGCCGTCAATCCATCCTTATCTTTAATATTAACATTAGCTCCATTATCTATTAGTAACTTTACTATTTCTGTATGACCATTCTCTGATGCATAAATTAATGCTGTTTCTTCATTATTATTTTTATTGTTAACATTAGCCCCACTGTTTATTAATAATTTTACTACTTCTTCATTTCCCTCAATTGAGGCATGCATTAATGCTGTACTTCCATCTTCATCTTCACCATTAATACTTATATCTCCTGAATTTATTATCTGTTTTACCTTTTCCTCATCTCCTTCTTTAATCGCTTCTAATAATTCTTGATTAATATCTTTACTTCTATCTTTTAAAGTATTTAGTCCCTTAGCACATGATAATACTAAAACTAAAATTATAATTATATTCTTCACTACTCTCTACTCCTTATTAATTAAATTATAAATTTATAATAACACCTTTATGAACTTTAGTAAATTTTCTATATGAAAAGATGTAATTAATTGAAAAAATAAGTGAAAAAAGGATTAAGATAATTCTAAAGGTGAAAGATTAATTTAAAGGGGAAAAACTGGAAACTTACCTTAGTTATTTGAAAAAGTGCATAGCTAATTTTAAAACACTAAGTAATTAAAATATATAATAGAAGAATTTTAAAACCAAATTTGGTATATTAACTTATAAATTTTTTCTAAATCTCACTTTTGACTAGATTTTCTATAAATATTTCTTTCATTTAATTCTTCTATTAGGTTTTTTGCTAGCTAATTCTTCTTTGAACTTTCTGATATTTCTCTCTAAATTAGGTGTAAAAATAGTTATTATATTATAAATTTTCAACATTAAAATAGAGAAAGAAATATTTCTTTCTCTTTTATAACGAACTTTTAGATATCATCATTGTTTTATAATTTTCTTTTATATAAATTGATATATTAAATATTTATTTTCTTTCTCTTTATCTCTTTCGAACTATATATTTTATTATCAACTAATTTATCTCTATATATTATTCCATTTACATGATCTAGTTCATGCTGAACAACTCTAGCATTAAAATCTTCTAAATTTCTTATTTTAGCTTTTCCATTGTAATCTAAATATGAAATTTTAACCTTTAGACTTCTCTCAACTAGACCATAAACCCCCTTTTTATCAATTCTTTCAGGATCACTTAAACAACCTTCAAAATCTGTCTCTTTCTCTTCAGAAAATTCTAATATCTCAGGATTTATAAAATATTCTAAACCTTTATCTTCTAATACTGCTATGAACATTTTTTTTCTTATATTACATTGATTTGCTGCAATACCGCACCCTTCATTCTTTTTCATTATTTTTAACATTTCATTAAGTTCATATCTTATTCTATCAGTAACTTTTTTAATTTCAGGAAGTTTTTCTCTTAGAATAGGGTCACCAAAAAATGTTAATTTTATATCATTCATTTAAAGTTCTCCTTCAAAAAATTTTTTCATTTTCTTTACTAATTCGCTCTCTTCAGTAGAGCCCTCTTCTAAAAATACAGGTTCTATAGTTAAAGGGAAATTTAAAATTTCTCTAGCTAAAGTTTCTAATATAATTAAATTCTCACTTTTTTCTAATGTCTCTTTATGATAAGAAAATTCTTTCTTAAATCCTAATTTTAAATTTTTTCCTTCTAGCTTATAGGGTATAGATTCTTTACAAAATATCATTAGGGAAATTTTTCTAGTTTTTAAGCTATCACAAATTTTATCCCATGAAGCTTTTATCTCTTCTAAAGTTATCTCTTTTAATGGATTAGAATTAGAAACTTCAGTAATTTTATTAACAAATTTTATCTCTTTTTCTTTAGCTTCTTTTGATTCCTTAGACTCTTTTAATTCCTTTTTAGATTCTTTATGCTCTTTAATTTCCTTTGAGGCTTTAATATTACTAAAATTCTCTAAATTAAATAACCTGCTTATTATTATATAAGATATTATTTTTTTATTATCTTCATTTCTAAATTGAGCTAGGACTGAAAAGATAACATCAAAAGCTTTTAAAACAAATTCTATATTTTCATTTGAATCTTCTTTTATATAATGAGCGAACTGTTTAAAGAAACTTTCAATATTAGTACCTCTAAGC
>JAEWOZ010000059.1 GCA_023399505.1 Fusobacteriota bacterium
CATTAATACCATTTCAATCACCCCATTAAATTATAAACAAATCAATATTCTGCTTTTCTAAAAAAATATAAGCCAAAAATTAAAAATAAGAAATTTGGAATCCATGCACTTAAAATTACAGGAACTATTTTTCCTAATCCGAAAGCAAATGCTATTTCTACAACTACATAATAGCTAAAACCTATTAATACTCCTAATACAATTGAAAGACCTTTTCCTCCTCTGCTAAAACCTGTCACTAATGAAAGGCCTATAATTGTCATTACGAATACAGCAAAAGGATACGCAATTCGTCTATGATGCAAATGCGTAAGAAGTAAATTAAAATTTCCACCTGAAGATTTTAAAAAATTTATATTTTCTTTAATTTCTGCTAAAGAAAGTTGTTTTTGCATCTCTTCTTTAGGAAAAGAAGCTCTTAGAAAATCATCAATACTTTCAACTAATTCTATTTCATACTCTTTATAAAACAAAGTTGTATCATTCTCATTATCAACTAAACTTAAATCTTCTAATAACCATTTTTTTTCATCTTTATTATATTTTCCACTTCTAGCTGATAATATTTTATTAGCTTTTGAAAATTTTTCATCAGGAAAAATTATTTGAATATTCTCTACTGTACTATTATATCCATTAGCTTTTTCTATTCTTACAAAATAATTATTTTTACTTCTAAAATATATATCTCTTTTAATTTTTAATGAACTAAACCCTCTAATCCTGTTCCAAACTGTTCCTGCTCTTTTAGTAGCAACAACTGAAATATATTCAGTAAAAAAAGCTAAAAAAACTGAAAAAATAAATGTAAAAATAAGAGGTGCTATTATTATTCTTTTAAATCTTATTCCTGAAGTTTTTAAGGCTATTAGTTCTAAATTATTATTTAAATTAGACATTGTTAATAAGCTACCAAATATAGTTGCTAAGTGCATCATATCAAAGGATACGATAGAAGGTAGCGTATGCAATGCAACTAATTGAGCTTCATAAAAATTTATATTTCCTGAAGTAAGTTGATATATTATTTTTAGCAGTTCTTTTGAAAAGAATATAAGAAGAGACCCCAAAATTCCTATAATCATATTTTTTAAAAAATTTTTTAATATATATCTATCTATAATTTTAAACATTTTCAGACCTTTGCTCTCCTAAAATACAAAAATAATGAAATAAATATGTACAAAATATTAGGCGCCCACATTACTATATAAGGTTTAAGGAGATTATCATCTACGATTCCTCTACCGTACATTATCCAGAGCCAATAAATGAAAAGTAATACTAAGCCTATGGCTAAATTATCGCCTTTTCCTAATCTTTTATTAGCCCCTATTGCTAACAAAGCTGCTAGTAGAGCAAACACAATAGGACTAAAAGTTAATGCTGTTTTCCAATGGAATATAGTTTTAAGATATAAAGTAGAATAGTATGTTTTTTCTTTTCCTGACATTTTTTTATATAAAGAGGTTAAAGAATAATAATCTGCTTCATCACCTACACCTAAATCTTCAAAATCAGCTATCATCTCTCTTAAAGGAATTTTTTGAGAATCAAATGATATTTTAGAGCTATTATTTCCTTTTTTATCTATCTCATAAACTTCAGCTTTTTCTAATAACATTTCACCTTTAAGCCAACTCAAATGCTCACCTAAAATAATAGTATCAAATTTATTATTACTATTATTTTGAAAAATTATGAACTTTTTTGATAAATTTTTCTTTGAGCTATAATCATCAACATAAATTGAATAATTTTTTAAACCTTCTATAAATCTCTTCGGTTCAACATTAAAAGAGGGTTTACTATAAGCTACCTCTTTAATAACGTTAACATGTTTTTTATAAGCAGGAAAAGTTAAAAATTGATTCGTAATAAAAAGGGCCATTGAAGCAATTAAACCAAGAAAAAATGCTGGTGCTATTGCCTTTCTTACACTTATTCCTAGAGACTTAAAAGCTACAATTTCATTTGAGGTTGCTAGTGTACTATATCCTATTAACATACCAATCATCATTCCCATTGGAATAGAGAGAGTTAGTAAGGAGACCATATCATAAGAAATTATTTCCATAACTTTAAAAAATGGAACATGTTTTAGAACAACATTTTGCACAATTTCAGATAGAAAATCAACCAATAGTAAAAAAGTACAACCAAATATACTAAATATTAGAGGTCTACTTAATGTTCTATATAAATATATATTTAATAGCATCTTTATTCTTTATAATCCTTCATCAAATTATTTAAAAAATTTTCAACGGATTCATCTTTTCTAAATTGTTCTATCTTTCTTTTGATAGGTGCAGGCATCATAAAATAGGCCTTCCTTGCGAAGGAGGGAACAACTTTATTTGAATAAGATTTTTTAACTTGATTCATTATTGTTTTTTCATAGGTTCCTAAGAAGGCTAGAAAAGAAAATAATAAAATTGATATCAAAGCGCCCTTCGCGAAGCCAAGGAATATGCCTAAAAATGAATCTACCCAATTAAGCATAACTAACTTTATGAACTTTTTCAAGATTAATATTATAAAATATAAAATAAAGTAAAAAGCGATGAAAGTTAAAGCATAAGAAAACAAGTATAAATAGTAGTTTGAGTTAATATCCAAAGAACTATTTCTCACTTTTAAAAACTTAACTGTTAATTCATATAAAAAATGAGTATATCTTTTAGTAAGCAAAATAGAAATTAGTAAACCTACTAAAGAAAAAAGTTCTAATATAGCGCCCCTTATTAACCCTTTTACAGCAAAATACAGCAATACTACTAGAAGTATTATATCTATTAACATTTTATTCCTCCAAATAAATTTTATTTACATTCAATGAAAATAAAAGTTCATATATTCTTTTATTTCCTAATTTGGAAATTTCAAACAAAGGTAAGTCATTACCAAATATTATTACTTCATCATCTTCCGAAACATCTTCAGGAATCTCAACTAAAGTATTGTTCATAGAAACTACACCCAAAATTGGACATCTATATCCCTTAACTAGGAAATATCCTCTGTTAGATAAGCCTCTATCAACTCCCTGGGCATATCCTGCACTTATTAAAGCCACTCTAGTCTCTTTTGTAGTTTTATAAGTTTTATCATAACCTATGAAACTTTCAGAAGGAATTGTGTCTATATATTCAATTCTACTTTTTAAAGTTAAAGCTTGATCTAGCTCATTAATTTGCTCTATATCATAAGGTGATAGTCCATACAAAGCTCCACCTATTCTAGCTAAATTAAGAGTTTCTAAATTATTCAGTAAAAAAGATGTAGTACTTTGTGCATGGACATAGTTAAAAAATTTAAAATATTTTTCTAATTTTTTAAAATTATTTAACTGATATTCTACATATTCTTCATCAACTGCAGAAGAAAAATGAGTATATATACCCTCTTTTTCTATAAAATTGCAATTTACTATTTTTTCTATTACATCAAGAGCTTTCTGGCCTCTAAAGCCACCTCTTCCCATTCCTGTATCAATTTTCAAATGAATTTTAGTTTTAATTTTGTTAGAAATAATAAAATCTAAAATTCTGGAATTAGAAACAGATAATGAAAGGCCAAGTTTTGAAGCTTCTTTAATTCTCTCTGTTCTAACTGCACTCATTATTAAAATTTCTTTAGTAGGAAGTACTGATAAAATTTGCTTGGCTTCTTCTATATTGTAAACACCAAATTTATTACAACCTACTTCATTTAAAGCTTTAGCTACTTCTTGAATGCCTGCATTGTATGCATTAGCTTTTAAAACCGCTAAAATTTCTTTTCCATTAGCTCTTTTCAAAAGCTTCTTATAATTATTTTTTATTACTGCTAAGTTTATTTCTAACCATGTATCGTAAATTTTATGCATTAGCCTTTTCACTTTTATTTAATAGTCTTACTATAGGACTAGCTACAAATAGAGATGAATAAGTACCTGCTACTATTCCTACTAAGAAGGTTGTTAAAAATGTCTTTAAGCTCTCCTCTGAGAAGATAAGTAATGCAAGTAAAGCTAAAAAGGTTGTTACAGACGTATTCATTGATCTTGTAAATACTTCTCTTATGCTTCTATCTATAACTTCTGATAGGCTCTCTTTGCTTTTCTTTCTGTTTTCTCTTATTCTATCAAATACCACCACAGTATCATTTATAGAATATCCTAGAATAGTTAAGATAGCTACAATAAATGGAGTATTTACTTCATACCCTAGGAATGAAATTACACCCATAGCTATTAAAATATCATGTATTAAAGCAACTATTGCTCCTATAGAAAAGATAGCTTCAAATCTAATGGAGATGTATATAGCTATTAATATAGCTCCAATTATTAAGGCTATTATAGAATTAGTTTTTAAAGTTTTGCCTACAGTTGCACCTATTACTTCTTCTTTTTGTACCTTAAATTCTCCATATTCTTTTTTAATATGATCTAAAAACTCTTTTTTAGTCTCTTGTTTTAACTCAGCTGTTTTAATTATAGCAATCTTTCTTTTATTATCCTGATCATCTGCAAATTGAACATGAGCTTTAATATTTTTATCCTTAAAGCTATTTATTGTTTTATTAAATTTAGCTTGATCTACAATGTTTTCAAACCTTATATTAAATAAATTTCCGCCTGTAAAATCAACTCCATAGTTAAAACCTTTTGTAAGCACATAGAAAATAGAGGCAATAATAAAGATAGCTGAAATACCCAAAAACATTGTTGAGTATTTACTTAAGTTAAATCTAATTATATTAATTCCTTCAAATCCAAAATTCTTAATACTTTTTAATTTAAGCATATCTATTAAAAGCATTAGTAAAACTCTTGTAACAAATATAGCTGTAAACATACTTGCAAATATACCTATACCTAAAGTTACAGAATAACCTCTAATAGGCCCTGTTCCAAGTATAAAGAGTATAAAAGTAATTATTAAAGTTGTAATATTTGAATCTAAGATAGAACTATAAGCTTTCTTAAAACCTAAATTAATAGCACCTAACATGCTATTACCTTTTCTCAGTTCTTCCTTAATCATTTCAAAAATAATGACATTAGCATCTACGGCCATTCCTAAAGAGAGTATTAAACCCGCTATTCCTGGCAAGGTAAAAGTAGCATCTATAAAATTCATTGTTCCAAATACCGCTAATCCAAATATAGCTAATGCTAAAGTAGCTACTAAACCTGCGAAAAAATACCATAAAATCATAAATCCTGCTACTAAAGCAGCTGCTAATGTTCCTGCTTTAAAGCTGGAATTTATTAATTCGTTTCCTAGTGTAGCACTTACTTTTCTTATTTCAGCGATATTAACTTTTACTGGAAGGGCACCTGCATTTAAAAGTAAAGCCATTTTTCTAGCCTCTTCATAACTATAAGTATCTGAAGTAATGCTTGCTTTGCCGCCTGCTATAGCACCATTTATCATAGGAGAAGATTGTGTTTCTCCATCTAATACTATCGCTAACTTTTTATTTACATTGTTCTTAGTTATTTCATAAAAAGTTTTTGCCCCTTCAGTAGTTAGTTCAAATGAAACATAAGGCATTCCCATATTGTCATAAGCAACATC
>JAEWOZ010000070.1 GCA_023399505.1 Fusobacteriota bacterium
TGATAAAGATAATGATAACTGGACAGCGTTAATGATAGCTTCTCAAAATGGCCATACAGAAATAGTAAAGTTACTGATAGATGCAGGAATTGATGTTAATGATAAAAATGCTGACAGTTGGACATCATTAATGATAGCCTCTCAAAATAATTATACAGAAATAGTAAAGTTACTGATAGATGAAGGAGTCGATGTTAATGATAAGAACGATGATAGTTGGACAGCATTAATGATAGCTTCTCAAAATGGTCATACAGAAACAATCAAACTATTAATAGAAGCGGGAGTAGATATAAACAATAGAGATATCGAAGGATGGACATCACTAATATTGGCTTCCAAAAACAATCATGTAGAATCAATCAAGCTCCTAGTAGAAGCAGGAGCTAATGTTAATGACAAAGATGAAGATAATTGGACGGCATTAATGATAGCCTCTCAAAACGGCCATATAGAAACAATAAAGGTCTTAATAGAGTTTGGGGCTGAAATTAATAATAAAGATATTGAAGGATGGTCAGCATTAATTTTAGCTTCTGAGGATAATCATATAGAAGTGGTAAAACTATTGATAGAAAAAGGAGCTAATGTTAATGATAAAACTAATGAGGGTCAGGATTCATTAATGATAGCTTTAAAAAATACTAATTTAGAAATAGTAAGGCTATTGATGAAAGAAGAGTTAAATATTTATAGTAAAGATATTTTAGGTAAAACAGCTTTAACTTATTTAGGTGAAAAATTAAAATATTCTAAGACAAAATCTGAAAAGGATATTCTTATAGAAATAGCCTATACAATAATAAGAAAAATATCAGAAGACTATGTATCTTTGTTCATATCTCTAAGCAAAGATATTAAAGCATCTCAAGAGACAAAAGAAGATTTATCTAATCATATTAATCTTCTCTATTCTTTACAGAATTTGCCAATAGAGCTATTTGAAGAAGCTATTAAAAAATTTTAATAACTTTCTTCACTCATTTTAATGATTGTTTGCTTCTTAGCTATGAAATAATAAATATAAAAGTTTTAAATCTAATTTAACATTCATTATTTTTTATTGCAAAAATTTTTATATAAGATTAATTGAAAGCATTTTTGGTTTCTGTAAGTATTGAATAAAAAACACTTAAATTATAGTTTGATAAAAGAGTTAGTAAATGTTAAATTATATTTTAATTTAAATATTATTAATAATTTAACAATAAAAACAGGAGATAGTATGAAAAAAATAATGTTAATAATTTTATTGCTTTCATGTAATAAAATTGCCAAAACCATAGCTTTTAGGAATAAAGATATAGATGAGGATTTAGTCTTAGCTGTAATTAATAATGAAGCAGATGAAGCCAAGGAATTAATAGAAGCAGGAGCTGATATTAATTACATGCATAATAATAAATTTATTTTAGAATTAAGCTTAGATAATAAAAATTTAGATATAGTAAAAGTTTTATTAGAAAAAAATGTTGAAATAAATGAAAATAATATGTTAAGGATATATGATTTATCTTCGGAAGATTTTAATTATGATGTAATAGATCTAATTAAAGATGAGTATAAATTAGAAGAAGGATTGATAGATAATAAATATTTCTTATTATTATGCTATATATCAAATGAAGAAGAAGTAAAAAGGTTTATAGAAAAGAATAAAATAAATCCTGGAGATGTGAAAGATAAATTTAACAGAAATGGGTTAATAATCTCAGCAGCTTCTAATAATATGGATTTATTTAAGATGCTAGTTGAAGATTATAAATTTGATATTAATCATAGAAACAATAATGGATGTACAGCATTAATTTATTCTTCAGAGAAAGGCCATATAGAAATAGTAAGGTTATTACTAAACAGAGGAGCTAATGTTAATGATAAAGAAAAGAATGATTGGGCGGCATTAATGTTTGCATCTCAGGAAGGTCATGTAGAAGTGGCAAAATTAATAAATAAAGGAGGTAATATTGATAATAAAGAAAATAATGGATGTGCAGCATTAATTTTTACAGCTTTGAATTGTCATAAATATATAGTAAAATTATTAATAAAAAGAGGTACAAACATCTATGAAAAAGATAAGTCGAATAAAACAACTATTATTAAGGTTAAAAGTTTCTAAATAATTGCATTAATCTTCTTTATTCTTTACAAAATTTACCTATAGAAATGTGCGAAGAAATTATTGAGAAATTTTGATAGATTTTATAAAGAGAAAATTTTAATTCTTAGAATTATATAAGATTCAATACAAAAAACATTTACATAAATTAGGATTATTCATAACCATAGCTTTAGAAAAGATAAAGAGAATATGAGATTAGGAATAAAACTAAGAGGCAATTAACTGTTCAGTAAAATTTTTTAATCAAGATAATAACTATTTAAGAGATATATTAGCTAGAGATGCTATTAAATTTATAATTAAGGTTAATAAAAGAAGCAGCAGAAAAGTATTGGCGTAATAATGCTATTTGTTCTTTAGAATTAGGTAAAATGAGATTGGAATAAAATAGTAATCATATTTTAGAATGCTTAATTATTGATTTATTTAAAGAGCTAAAAGTGACAGATTTATGCGAGAATTTAGATACGAATATAATAAAGAATTTGTAATAAATAAAGTAAAGAGATTATGTAAAGGGAGACTTTTAAAATATATAGTAAATTTGATAATGGAAGATGCAAGGTTAAGTAACATAGTAAGAGATTATTTAAAGAAAGAGATCTTTAAGACGAATAGTTACCTAATGATGGAAGATTTTATATATGATGAATATATTGTAATAGAAAGTAATGAAAAAAAATTATAAAATAAAAGATAGTATAATTAAAATAATACTTAAATATTTCGGATATTTAAAATAATTTTAGTATAATATAAAATTTTGATGTTCAAAAAAAGGAAGATTATTTTTAATTTGTAAAATTTTGAAAATGAAGCACTGTTGAAATCTTATAATATCTAAACTAAAGTAATATAAAATATCTTTTAGCAATTTTAAACTTTTAACTTTATAAAACTAATTTGTAATGAAAAATTTTATTGTATTAGGTAGTTTTCATTGAGAAAAGATTAAAAGTTTTTTTATTTTAATTTGAAACTATCATAAATTAAAATAAAATTATTTGCTAAAAAATTATCTTAATGCTAAATTTTAAATTATAGGCATGATTAAATTAAAATGTGTTAAGATTGCAAGAAAAGCATTGTATTTTCAATTAATAAGGAATTTAGATTACATAAGTAAAGAAATAAGATAATTAATATTAATACTTTCAATTACTAAAATTATTAACAATATAGAGTTTAAAAACAAATGCATGGATGAGAACTTAGTTTTAATTATAATAAGAAGAGAAACAGATAAAGTTATAGAACTAATAAGAAATGGTGCTAATATTAATTAAATGCAAAACAATAGATCAATTTTAAGCATTTTTCTTAGAAAAAGAAGTGCAGAGTTAGAGAAAGCAATTACTAACTCTGTATTTTTATCGATTATATTAATAATTGTTTTAAATATGCTTTTATCTTACCTAATATTAAAAAATTGTATAAAAATAATTAAAAGAATTTAAGATGCTATTAATTACTAAAGTATAGCCTAATCAGCTTTAATTTCTAATTAAAATTTAAGACATTTTCTATGATATAAAATTTAGAAATTATAGGGTATAAGTGATAAGTTAGTACAAGCTATAAAAAATAAAGATAAGAATGAAATTTTAAAATTTATAAATGTTAGAGGTAATATTTATAATTGAAATTACAATATCTTAAGAATATATGGCTTCAAACAATTGACATTAATCAAAAAATAAAATAAGAT
>JAEWOZ010000108.1 GCA_023399505.1 Fusobacteriota bacterium
AAGTAGGGCTCTGCTTTAATAATATTATTTCTTATATATAAACGTCCTATGCCAGTTGGAGCATATAGCTTATGGCCCGAAAAAGTGAAAAAATCACATCCTAATTCTTCTATATCTATTTTCATATGAGGTGTAGATTGTGCACCATCTACACAAAAGAGTGCATTTACTTTTTTGGCTTCTTTTATCATTTCCTTTATAGGATTTATAGTTCCTAAAGAATTAGAAGCATGAACAACAGATACTATTTTAGTTTTTTCATTTAAAAGTTTAGTATATTCGTCAAACGCTATCTCTCCATTAGAGGTTAAAGGAATAAATTTTAATTTAGCTTTTCTTTGCCAACATGCTATTTGCCAAGGAACTAAATTTGAATGATGTTCCATTCCAGACAATATAACTTCATCATCCTCTTTTAAATCTAAATTATGTGCAATTAAGTTTATTGCTCTTGTAGCCCCTTTTACAAAATGAAATTCTTCTATATTAGATATGTTTAAAAATGAGCAAATATCTTTTTTAGCTTGAAATACTTCTTCATCATTTACGCCTTCTAGTAGAGCTCTTCTAACTGCTTCTACAACTTTTCTTGGTTTAAATGTTGTAGCTGCACTATCAAAATATATAATTTCATCTTCAAATGCTTCAAAATCTTCTCTTATCTTATTAATATCCATTAAAACCCTCTTTTTAAAATATTTATTACCCTATCTATATCTTCTCTATCATTATAGATTGAAAGCTGAAGTTTATCTCCAATATCTATCTTCTCTTTTTTAAAAATTTCTCTTATTTCTTGATTCTTATCCATAAATTCTATGGTCTTATTTAAATCGTTAATAGAAATGTTTACTATATTACTCAAATTTAAGTAGAAAGATACAAACAGTTCATCCAATTCATGTAAATGGTTTTTTATAAATTTAACTGAAGGACCTAGTGAAAGAATAGATGCAATATTAGGTGTACCAGCTTCAAATTTATATGGAGGTTCCGCAAAGTTACTCTTATGAAGAGTAACTTTCTTTATCATATCTCCACCCTGTTCATATGGCTCTATATTTTCTAAAATTTCTCTTTTAACATAAAAAATTAATAAATCATTAGGACTATATAAAAAATCAGAATTAATATAAAGGACATCAATATCTAATATTTTTATGTTTATCTTTAATCTAGAGATGAATGAATTAGCATTTACCATAACTAGCTTTTCATCTACATGTTTAGCCATAGTAAACAATTTTAGCTCTTCTATATTTTTAAAATTCTTTAGTTCTTCTATAAGATATACCTTTCTTATTGAATTTAGTAATTTATTTACATCGTTAGGACTAGCAAAAATAATTTCACGTGAGGAAGCGCCTAATAAATCTGCTATTTCATACCTTACTTTTTCATATTTTTCAGTTGTCTCTTCACTTAGAAAGTAAGGGCCTCTTCTAACAGTAGAAGCTTTAGATAAATAGCTGCTTATTTCCTTGATAGAATCTTTAAATAGGAAATTTGAACCATTTAATTTAAGTATTTCATCTTTATGTAAAAATTCCTTCTTCATTTGGCCCTCCTTAAATATGATTTTATAATATTATCTCTTTTATTTCATCATGTAAATCTTTTTTTATTTTCCCTAAAATATCTTCAATAAAAGCATTTGAAAGTATTTTCATTGCTTCTATCTTGTTTATTCCTCTTGTCTCAAGATAGAATAATTCTTCTTTATTTAATTGCCCTATTGTAGCACCATGTGAACATTTCACATCATCTGCTTCTATTTGTAACTGAGGTCTTGTATTCATTTCTGCTCTATCGCTCAACAAAAGGGTCTTATTAAGTTGTGAAGCATCTGTTTTTTGAGCATCTTTTGCAACAAATATTTTACCGGTAAATGCAGCATTAGATTTTCCTTCAAGAACTCCTTTATACAGTTGATTAGATGTACAATTCGGTACAAGATGCTCAATAACTGTATTGTTATCTATATGTTGATTTTCCTTACAATAATATAAAGAATAAGCATCTACATTAGAATATTCGTCTTCTAAAGCAATATTCAAATTATTTCTTAAAATTTTAGAACCTTGTGAGATTGTAAAAATTTTTAAGTTAGATTTTTTTTCTAAAAAGAAATTAGAATTATCTATTTTAAAACCTTTTTCCTTTTGAATTTTGTAATAAGTTAAGGAGCTGTTTTTACTTAAATAAACTTTGCTTAAACTATTTCCAAAACTATTTTCCTCAGAAGAGGTTTTTTCAATTATTGAAACATTTAAATTTTCTTTAATATTAATTAAAATAAAAAGAAAAGTACAAAAACCTTTTTCTAAGTTATAAATTAGTTTAACATCTTTTTTTAAATTTTTCTTTATATTTATAACTAATCCTTGATTAAAAAATGAGTAATTTAAATTGGTAAAGATATAATCTTTTTCATTTTCGATTATTTTATTTAAAAATTCATTATCATTTTTTACATCTTCTATTTTTATAACTTCTATTCCCTCTTCTAAATTTCCATAACTTATAGTAGAGTTATTAAATAAAAAAGTATTCTCTTCCTCAACAATTTTTGTAGAGTAATTAAATATGAAATTAGACTGCTCTATAGGAAAAGTTTTAGTATAGATCCATTCGTCATTTTTAACTAATGGAAAACCTTGTTTTCTAAATCTACTCTCTGAAAATATTCTTAAACTTTCAATCCAATCTGTTTTAGCTAAAACTTTTTCAGACTCTCTTAATAAATTAATAAAATCTTTCATTAATCTTCAACTCCAAAATCTTTTTTTACCAGTTTCCAATATTTTCCTTTTTTTTCTAATAATTCATTATGAGAACCTGCTTCAACTATTTCACCGTTTTCTATTACACAAATTTTGTCTAAATTCATAATAGAATAGACCTTACTATCTAATACTAGAACTGTTTTACTATCCATTAGTTTATTGTATTGTTGCATAAGAGAATCATTAAATTCAACATTAGAAAGAAGTTCATCAAAAACAAGTATAGGAGCGTTATCAAGTATAGCTCTTGCTAATTCTATCTTTCTCCTCTCACCAAATGAAAGATTATTTCCAGATTCTTCAACTATAAAATCGCAACCATTGGGAAGAGCTTTTATAAATTCATGAAATTGTACCTTTTCAGCAGCTTTTAAAATATCCTCAATTGAAGCTTTTTTAGAGTAAGCTATATTTTCTGCTATAGTTCTATTAAAAGATTTTGGTTCTTGATTAACAACTGATATTTTTGATCTTAAAGATTTTAAAGTAACATTTTTTATATCTTGACCATCAATTTCAATAGAACCCTCTAGAGGGTCAAATTCTCTTAGTAATAAACTTACTATAGTACTCTTACCTGCACCTGTAGATCCTATTATTCCTACTCTTTCACCAGGGTTAATTACTAAATTGAAATTATTTAAAACTTTTTCTTTTCCGTAGGAGAATGTTATATTTTTAAATTCTATTTTCCCTTTTATAAGACTTAATTCTTCATTTCCTTCATTAATATCGTAAGGACTAAGAATTGTCTTCAGAGCATCTTTTGTAGAATAAGAGTCTTGAATTGATAAGATTATTTTAGTAGATATCGAATATAAAAGCACTGAAAAGTTATTATATAAGCCATATATAAGTAAAAAATCTCCTAATGTTACTCTATTTTTCACTTTGAAGTAGAGAAGCATTCCCATTGAGAATATAAATACTAATATTTCTAATAAATTTAATAGAGCATTTAAGTAAGTATTAGCTTTTAATGATTTTTCTTTATTTGTTTGTTCTATGTTTTGAAATTTTTCTACATATTTCTTTTCAAAATTAACTGCAGAAAATAGATGGATTAAAAAATTATTAGCTAAAGAATCATTTACCTTCCCTGATAATTCCAGAAAACTTGTAAGATGCTTTTGGGAATATTTTATTAACTTATCAGCTAATGATAATGAAATTACAAAATGCCCTATAAACCATACTAAGAAAATAATTCCAAAAAATAGATTAACTTTAAGCGTTAAGTAAAAAGTTAAAATTATATTTATTAAAAGAGGAGTAGAAGTAAGAAAAAGATCTAAACTATTCCAACACTTATCAGCTGCATCAAATATCAGTCTAGTTATAGAACCTGAAAGATTTCTAGTGAAAAAAGCTCTGGAATGTTGATGAGTGTATATAAAAAGATACTCTCTTATATCTTTTTGCATTTTTGTTATAAATTTTGCCCAATATATATTGTAAATCTTTTCTCCAATTTTAAAAATTACTTTAACTAATATTAATAAAATTAAAGGTCTAAAAAAATCATGTCCTATTGTTATTTTATCTACAAAAATTTTATTAAGATAAGGAGAAAGAATAAAATCTAAAGGCCAATAAAAAGATATTAGTAAGATTAGAAATAAAAATCTTACTTTTTGATAAGATATAAATTTTAAATAAAATTTAAACATTTTAATAATCCTCCTTTATTCTATTAACCAATCATAGCCTTTTTTCTCAATTTCCAAAGCCAATTCTTTACCACCTGATTTGATAATTTTCCCTTCATACATGATATGTACAAAATCTGGAATTATATACTCCAATATCCTTTGATAATGAGTTATCAAAACTGTTGAATTATTTTTATTTGAAAGTTCCTTTATAGCATTTGCGACAATTCTTAGAGAATCAACATCTAATCCTGAGTCTATTTCATCTAAGAAAGAAATTTTAGGATTTAAAAGAGCCATTTGTAAAATTTCATTTCTTTTTTTCTCTCCTCCAGAAAAATCTGTATTTACATTTCTTTCAATAAAATCAGGAGATATATTAAGAAATTTCATTTTCTCTTCTAGTAGATTTTTAAACTGTAGAATATCTGTTTTAACACCCTTGCTTTTACAAACTTCATCAAACGCAGCTTTAAGAAAGCTAAAATTAGAAAGACCTGGGATTTCTACAGGATGTTGAAATCCTAGAAATATTCCTAACAAAGCCCTTTCTGAAGGTTCTTTTTCTAGAAGGGATATATTTTTAAAATTAGATTCTAATAAAATATCACCCTTAGTAATAATATATTCAGGTGCTCCAGCAATTACTTTAGAAAGGGTGCTTTTACCTGAACCATTTGGTCCCATTATTGCATGTATTTCCCCTGGGTTTATATTTAAATTTACACCCTTTAATATTTCTTTACCTAACGTTTCAGCATATAAATTCTCTATTTTTAACATTATCCTACACTACCTTCCAATTTCATTTCTAATAATTTAACAGCTTCTACCGAAAATTCTAAAGGAAGTTTCTTGAAAACCTCTTTACAATATCCATTAATTAAAAGTGAAATAGCTTTTTCTTTATCCATTCCCCTAGATTCAAGATAAAAAAGTTGTTCTTCACTTATTTTAGATGTTGTTGCTTCATGCTCTAAGTGAGCGCTTTTATTTGCGCATTCTATATATGGAAAAGTATTTGCTTTTGCTTTACTTCCTATTAATAATGAATCACACTGTGAAAAATTTCTAGCATTATCAGCCGTTCTCATTATTTTAACTAAACCTCTATAACTATTAATAGACTCTTCTGCTGAAATTCCTTTAGAAATTATAGTACTTTTAGTGTTTTTACCTATATGTGTCATCTTTGTTCCAGTATCTGCTTGCATTTTATTATTAGTTAAAGCAACAGAGTAAAATTCTCCTACTGAATTATCGCCTTTTAAAATAACACTTGGATATTTCCAGGTTATAGCCGATCCTGCTTCTACTTGAGTCCAAGAAATTTTAGAATTATTCCCTTTGCATTCGCCTCTTTTGGTTACAAAGTTATATATTCCACCTTTACCATTTTTATCACCTGAGTACCAGTTTTGAACAGTTGAATATTTTACTTCAGCATTTTCAAGGGCTATTATTTCTACTACAGCCGCGTGTAGTTGATTTTCATCTCTTTGAGGTGCTGTACAGCCTTCAAGATAGCTCACATAACTATCTCTATCTGCAATTAGAAGCGTTCTTTCAAATTGACCTGTATTTGCCGCATTTATTCTAAAATAAGTAGATAACTCCAAAGGACATTTTACTCCTGGAGGAATATAACAAAATGAACCATCAGTAAATACAGCTGAATTCAAAGTAGCAAAAAAATTATCAGCAATTGAAACTACGCTTCCTAAATACTTTTTTACAAGTTCAGGATGGTTTCTTATAGCTTCTGAAATAGAACAGAATATTATTCCATGCTTTTCAAGTTCTTTTTGATGTGTTGTTCCTAATGAAACACTATCAAATACAGCATCTACTGCTACACCTGCTAATCTTTTTCTTTCAGATAAGGGTACTCCTAATCTTTCAAAAGTTTTTAATAGCTCTTCATCAACATCTTCTATTTTTTTAGTAGCTTTTTTTGGAGCAGAATAGTATCGAATATTCTGATAATCTATTTTATCGTATTTCAAAGCAGCCCATCTAGGTTCTTTCATCTTTTGCCATATTGAAAATGCCTTTAATCTAAATTCAGTCATAAATTCTGGTTCCTGTTTTTTACTAGAAATAAATTTTATTATATCTTCATTTAAACCTAAAGGCGCTTCATCTACTTCTATATCGGTAACGAATCCATACTTATATTTTTCATTTAACTTTTTCTTCAAAATATCCATAATTTCACCTTAGCTTTGTATTATTTCTTCTATTGAAACTGCTTTAAGCATATTTAAAAACTTTTGATTTAAACTAGTTATTGAGCTTTTTATATTACACTTATCAATAACATTGCATTCACCATTTTTTAAACATTTTGTAATTTTAAGAGGACCTAAAATCATTTCAGATAACTCTAACAAATTAATTTTAGAATTAAAGAAAGAGAGAAAATATCCTCCTTTATTTCCATATCTAACCTCTAAAATACCATTTTGAGCAAAATTCTGCATTACTTTTGCTACCATATCAAAAGGAAGATTATATTTATCGCTTATATCTTTAGCGCTAAACATCTCTTTTGAATTATTTTTAAAATGCTTTAATATAATTAAAGCATATTCTATTTTCTTATCTATCTTGATCATAAATACGCCTAAAAAAAACTTATTTTAAAATAAAAAAAATCTCTTATAAGATAATATCATAAAAAAAGCTTTAAGTCAAAATAAAGAAGGTTATAATACCTTCTTTTCATTACTAATTTCTAGTTCTAATTCTTGAATTTTTTGCATTAATTGAATACTTTTAGGACCAATTTCATAAGCGGCCTTGTATTCTCTTAGAGCTTTATATTTTCTATTCATATCTTCAAACTTAGTTGCAAAATCCATATGAGCTCGATAGACATCAAATCCTAACATTAAAGCCATATCATAAGATCTAACTGCCTCTTTTATTAAACCACTTCTTGAATAAGCATTTCCTACTAAAAAGTATGCAAAAGAATCGTGAGGCCTCATATCTAAAGAGTCATTCAACTCATCAATAGCTCTATCTAAATTACCAATTTCATAATAAAGATAACCAAGAAAAACTTTAGTAACACCATCTTTTGGGTCTAAGCTTAAAATTTTCTCATATAACCTAATAGCTATTCTATTTTCATGTAGATAATGATAAATAGAAGCTAATTCTTTTAAAGCATCCAAATCTTCTGGATTTTTAGATATTAATTTATTCAATTTCCAAATTTCTAAATTAACATCTGAAAGTTGTCCTACTCTTCTAAGAATAGCGGTATTCGGCATAGATCCTCCAAACTATTATTTAATAAAACTATAAAGCATTTCTATTTCTTGTGACCATAAGAGCGAATTAGGCGTTTCCAAAATTAAGGGAATTTCTTCAAATCTATCATCATTCATAATAAATTTAAATACTTCTAATCCTACAGTTCCATGTCCTAGACTTTCGTGTCTATCTTTTTTTGAGCCAAATGGTTCAACTGAATCATTAAGATGCATCCCCTTGAAATGCTTAATATCTATAATATTAAACAGCTCATCGAAAACTTTTTTAGAACTCTCTTGGGTTCTTAAATCATATCCTGCTGCAAATATATGACACGTATCTATACAAAAGCCTACCCTACTTTTATC
>JAEWOZ010000142.1 GCA_023399505.1 Fusobacteriota bacterium
TTATTGTTATTCTTTTTATGACTAGCTGTGGAAATAATTCTAGTCAAGAGGAAGATAATAGAAAAAGTGAACAACTAAAAAATGAAAATACAAAAATTATAAGTTTACCTGACCTCTATAAAAGTATCTCTCACTATGAAGAGGATAATGATAATGATTTAGAAGAAATCTCAAAATTTATAAAAAAAGTTGGAATATTTAATACAGATCTTAAAAGTAGTGAATCAAATATTTTAATGGTTGCAATGGAAGAATTTAAGGATAAGATTGTAAACCTAATTTTAGAAATCCTTTCTCAAGAGGAAGATAAGGAAAAAATTAAAAATTTTGTAAATAAAAAAGATTCTATCGGCTCACAGGCAATTCATATAGCTATTTCCAAGGATAATGTTAGCTTAATTGATAAGCTATTCAAATTAGGTTCTGACATCGATGGAAAAAATGATGAAGGTGACACACCTTTGCATCTAGCCTCAGGTACTTATGATGATAATGTTAATTTAATTGAAAAATTAATTAATTTGGGAGCTAATATCAATTCGCAAAATAATAATAATGATACTCCTTTGCATATTGCAGTACGTAATCAAAAAATAGAGAGAGTAAAGTTTTTGTTAAGCAAAAATGCTAAACAAAATATCAAAAACATGTCAGGATATATTCCTTTGGAAGAAGCTAAGGCAAATAATTTCAAAGAAATAACAGAATTATTAGAAAAAGATTAAAATTTTTAATACATATTTTTAAGTTAGAGTGCTCAAAAGTTATGATAGATATATTATAACTTTTGTTTTATTTGAGTTAGATTTAATTGCCATCTAAAAAAATATAAAATAGGGACATAATTTTGAAAAATTGCTTTATTTAAGTTATAATAATTTATATTGTTTAAAATATAGGAGAAAAAATGTTATTAAAAATTAGCTTGATTTTATTTATGATAGGATGTGGAAGCAATGGAAATAATTCTGATCAAAAAGGGCAAAGTAAGAAATCTAAGGAAATAAAACAAGACACAATTGAGGAAGCTATAAGAGAATTTGATTCGCAACTTTTTAGTGGCTCATCTGATAATGACTTAAAAAAGCTTCAAAATCTTATAGAGAAAGTTGAGATATTTGAGCTTGACGATAGCTATTCAAAGACTGGAAAATACAATTTGCTAACTAGTTCTCTTTATTATAAAAATATAAAAATTGTTAATGTTTTATTAGATATTTTATCTAAAGAGAAAGATAAGGAAAAAGTTTCTAAATTTTTGAATTACCAAATAAAGGACTCTGGAGATAGAGCAATTCATTTAATCATATTACTTAAAAATAAATCTTCAATGGAAAAATTAACAGAAAGGTTAATAGAATTAGGTGCAGATATAAATTCCAAAAGTAATAATGGTGAAACTCCTTTACATACAGCCGTAACTGAAGTAGAGAAAGATGTAGTTACTCTTTTATTAAATAAAGGCGCAGATAGGAATATTAAGAATGATGACAATCTTACACCTCTTGAACAAGCTAAAAAAGCCTCTCTTAATGGATATGGTGATTATAAAGATATAATTGAGTTATTAGAAAAAAATTAAGTTTAAGAAGTAAAGATTAAATCTTTGCTTTTTTCATTTTAATTTTCAGAATTTCTCTCTTCCACCTTTAATCAAAATTATTTGATATTTTCTAACTTAGAAGTTATAATACTTTAATAAGATTTTGTAATTTAAGAGGTTAAAGTGTCTAAAAGAAGTTTATATATCACAGCTGTAATTTTAACAATAATTTTTACTATTTTTTACTTAAGACAGGTAAGAAGAAAAGAAACTTATAGTCTAAAACTAGGTGTAGTATTTTCTACAGCAGGATTAGGAGATAAATCTTTTAATGACTCTGCTTATAGAGGAATGAAAAGAGTTGAAAAAGAATTAGGAGTAAAAGTATCTTATTTAGAGCCAAGTGTTATATCAGATTTTGAGATTGGATTAACACAATTCGCCATTAATGATTACGATCTAATAATGGCTATAGGTTATCAAGCCGCAGATGCATGTAGAAGGGTAGCAAGTAATTTTAAAGATAAACAATTTGTCCTCTTTGATGATATAGTTGAAGTAAAAAATGTTATTTCAGTAACTTTTAGAGAAGAAGAAGGCTCATTTTTAGCGGGTTTTTTGGCAAGTGCAATGAGTAAGAATGGGACTATTGGATTTATTGGTGGAAGTGACGCGCCAGTTATAATGAGATTCAGAGATGGATATATTCAAGGAGCTCAAAGTTTTAACAAATCAATCAAACTAAGAACAGCTATTATTGGAGGCGCTAATCCTTTTAACGATCCAGTTAAAGCGAAAGACTTATCTTTATCAATGATTAGTTTTGGAGCAGATATCCTTTTTCATGCAGCAGGTGCTAGTGGTTTAGCTTTAATAAATGCTGCTAAAAATGAGAGAGTTTTTGTAATAGGTGTAGATTCTGATCAAGATTTAGAAGCACCTGGGACTGTCCTAACTAGTGTTATTAAGAATTTAGAAGATGCTATTTTCAATCTCTCAAAACAAAAGTTAGATAATAAATTAGAATCAAAAGCTTTAAGTTTAGGCTTAAAAGAAAATGGCGTAGGTCTTGTACCATTTAAACCACATATAATAAATAAAATACCGCAAAAGATTATAAACCAATTAGAAGAGATGAAGCAAAAAATAATAAAAAAAGAGATAGTAATAAAAAGAAATAATAATTAAAACTTCTTTTTTTATTTATAAAATATCTTACGTTTTTTGATTTAATAAAATGATTTTCAAGATATAGAAGAAAATTTTAGACTCATCTACAAAAAATTCTAAATTATATATTAGAAATATTAAAAATTTCAATAAAATTATCCTTTCTAATATATGGTACAATATTTACTTATATAATTTAAAGGAAAGGAGAGAGATGCTATGAAGATGATAGAATTAAGTAATTCTGATTTTAAATCATTTATAAATGAGAATAAATATTATGTAGATAAAACTTTATTAATAGAAGATTTATTCAGTAAAGGTAGTCAAGTAGTTTTGCTTCCAAGACCAAGAAGATTTGGTAAAACTCTTAACCTTTCAATTTTAAAATATTATTTTGATATAAGTGAAGATAGTAGAAATTTATTTAAAGGTTTAAAGATAGAGAAATCTAAAATATTCAAGCAATATCTAAACAGGTATCCAATAATTTTTTTAACATTAAAGGAAATTGAGGGACATTCTTGGGAAGAGATATACGGTTTAGTTAAACTAGCTATATCTAATTTATATAAGGCTCAAAAATATTTACTAGAAAGTGATAAATTAGACAATTATGATAAGGATATAATAAATAAAATAATAAAGGGAACAGCAGAATCTCAATATTATAAAACTAGCTTAAAAATGTTATCTGAGTATTTATACATGCATTATAAAAAAGAGGTTGTAATTTTATTAGGCGAGTACGATACTCCAGTTAATAGTATTTATAATAAAGAGATCTATGATAACATCTTAAGTTTTATTAAAGTCCTTAGGTAGTGCATTTAAAGATAACAAGTACCTATTTAAAGGGATAATAACAGGAATATTAAGGATAGTTAAAGAGTCCATTTTTTCAGGAGCAAATAATATATTAATAAGAACTATATTAGATAATGATTTTAGTGATAAATTTGGTTTTACTGATAATGAAGTTTTAGAAATTCTAAAATACTATAATCTTGATTCTAATATAGATGAGGTGAGAGAGTGTTATAATGGCTATAAATTTGGAAGTAATATCATATACAACCCTTTCTCTATCGTTAATTATGTACAGAAGAAAATTTTAGAAGCATATTGGTCAAATTCATGTAGCAACCAACTAATACAAAACTTACTTATAAATTCAGATACATCTATAAAGGAAGATTTAGAAAAATTAATAAAAAGTAAGAAAATAAAAGCTGAAATAGAAACTAACATTATATTTAACGAATTAGATAGTAGTAAATATCTTTGGAGCTTATTGCTTTTCAGTGGTTATCTGAAATGTACAAATCTGTATGAAAATATATATACATTAGAAATACCAAATAAAGAAATAAAAAAATGTTATAAATCGATAATGAAAATATTTTTAAGTAGATTTACTAAAGATCCATTAAAAATTATAGACGCTATAAAAGAGGAAAATATAGATTTATTTAAAAAAGAGCTTCAGAATTTAATAATAAATATTCAAAGTGGCCAAGATTTGATATCAGAGAATTCCTACCATAATTTGCTAATTGGATTACTATCATATTTGTATAATGAGTATGAAGTGAAGTCAAACAG
>JAEWOZ010000143.1 GCA_023399505.1 Fusobacteriota bacterium
GTTTAATTATATCTGGCTTTTCCAAGACAAAAGCAATTAGTAAAGCATCCCTATCGAACTTATCTTTAATTTTTTTTGGATCTATATTATTCTTCTCGAAAAATCTTTTCATTTCATCTACATTGGACGTATAGCATAGTAATGAAAAATATCTGACATTATCTATTAATCCTTCTTCTAATTTATATTTATCTTTTATTAGATCTATTAAAAAACCTTTAAGAAGACCTTCTAGAGCAAAATCATAAATTTTTATCATATTTCCTTTGCTTAAAATTAACCCTTTTTCTATAATTGATGCTATAACAGATGATTGATTTTTATCTATAGCTAATTCAAGTACACTCTTATTATTATATACATAATTAACATCAGCACCTTTTTCTATTAGTTCTATAGCTTTATCTGTTTCCTTATTATTTATAGCTAATACTAAATCATCATTTATATTTTTATTTTTAATTTCAATGTTTTTAATAATCTTAGCACATGACGTTACTAAGATCATTAATGTTAATATCCTTTTCAATTTTTTCTCCTTAATAATTATTAAACTTTTTTTATAATCTACCACTCTATTTAAATTTTGGCAAATTATAAATTTTTATAAAAAAAGAAGAACAAGTAATGTTCTTCTTTAAATTAACCTCTAAAAGCTTTTGCTATTTTATCCCGAAAGTCTTTTAATATGGAATGGTTACTTCCATTCAGCCATGTATTTAATTGTTCTAAGGAGTTTTTTGCTCAGAATTTAAAATGAAGATATTATTAACATTTTACTATTCGAAGTAGAATATTGAAAGCAAAATTTTAAAATTACTTTAGATAACCAAAATGAACGAGTAAGGCTTTTATTACATCCTCTCTTATTTTGTATTCATCATCATGAACAAAATCTTCTATCATCAAATAGCTACTTGTTTTAAATATACTTCTTTCTAAATAATCTCTTACCATATTACTTAACTTTGCATCATTTCTTATTAGCTCTATCGCCTCTTGTATCAATCTTTCCTTATATAACTTCTTAACTTCGTTTATTACAAAAATTCTATCATATTCATATCTAAATTCATTTTCATATAACCCTGCTACTTTTAATTCATTAGCTAAATCCATAACTAAATATGCTTTCATATGATTACTGTATTCTGCTATACTTCTTCCCAATTCCGATATGCATATTATTCTATTACCTAAATGCTTTTTAGCTACTTCTTCTATTAAGCTTATTCTATATTCCATAATCTTATTACTTAATGCATCTTTTAGATCATTGTTGTCATCTTGATCCATGAGGCATCTTACAGCATACTTAACAGCCTGTAATGTCCCTGAATGACATACTAACTGCTCTAATATTATATTAATTGCCCATTTTATATTTTGCTTATCATTTTCTGATGCTAGACTTATTAACAGCCCTAGTTTGTATAATTCTTTTTTAGTTAAAAATTTTATGCAATCTAAATTATACTTTTTCATATCCTCTTCATAATTCCTTAGTTCATGGTTAGAAGTACTAATAGGTTTAATAGGTTTATTAAGTTGAGGTATAGGAACAGAAGATTTTATATCTTTAAGTCTATTTAAAAATCTTTTTTTAATTTTTTTTATACCTTCATTTCTTATACTTTCTTCAAAATCGTCTTTTGTGAAATTAGAAAGTACGGTCATAAATACATCTACATTCAAATCTACATCTCTCATATCATTATTTATAATTAAAGTACTTATATCACAGATATCTAAATTGTTATTATATTTAACCTTAAAAATATCTTGTATAAACTTTATCATTGCTTCTTTATCATTAAAATCATCCTCTTTTATTTTTAATGTTTTTATTATCTCTTTCATTTTATTTTTATCTTTAAAATTTAGATTTATGTTACCTAATAGCTTTAAAGTTAAAGGTTCATAAACTAATTTATTACATAATCCTTCGTAGGATAATAATATATCTAATAATAATTTATCTTTTATATATGACGTTGGTTTCAAAGAAGCTCCATTGTTTATTAGATACCATATAAAATCTTGGTTAAAATTATTAGAAGATAAAGCATAATATAAAGGGCTTTCTCCTCTATTATTCAATAAATTTAAATCTTTACCTTCTGAAAAAAGAACAATAAATAAAGGTAAACTATTTGCTAAAGCAGTATAATGTAATAAAGTATTTCCTTCTTTATCTTTATAACCAAAATCTATTCTATTTTTATATTTATAAATTATTAATAAGCTATTTTCTATATTATTTTTAATATTTTCAATTAAGATATTCTCTAATAAACCATATTCTATATTACCAATATTAGTACCTTTTTCTATTAATAACTTTATTATCTCTTTATAGCCTTTACTGGAAGCTATATCCAATGCTGTTCTATTATAGTTATCTTTATCATTAACATTAGCTCCTTTTTCTATTAGTAGTCTCACTATCTCTTTATGACATTCTTCTGATGCATAAATTAATGCTGTATTTCTATGATAATTATCTTTATCATTAATATTAGCTCCTTTTTCGATTAGTGACTCTACTATTTCTTTATGGCCACGTTTTGCTGCATACATTAGTGCTGTAAGACCAGCATTACATTTATCATTAACATTAGCTCCTTTTTCTATTAATAATCCTACTATCTCTTTATGACCTCCTAGAGAAGAATTCATTAATGCTGTCCAACCAATATTATCTTTATCATTAACATTGGCACCTTTTTCTATTAATAATCCTACTATCTCTTTATGACCTCTTAAAGAAGAATTCATTAATGCTGTCCGACCCTTGTTATCTTTATCATTAACATTAGCTTCTTTTTCTATTAGTAACTCTACTATCTCTTTATAGCCCTTACTGGAAGCTATATCCAATGCTGTTCTATTGTATTTATCTTTATCATTAACATTGGCACCTTTTTCTATTAATAACTCTATTACTTCTTTATGACATTCTTCTGATGCATACATTAATGCTGTCAAACCACTTTCATCCTTATCATTAACATTAGCTCCTTTTTCTATTAGTAACTCTGCTACTTCTGTATGTCCATTTTGTGATGCATACATTAATGCTGTCAAACCGACGTCATCTTTATCATTAACATTAGCTTCTTTTTCTATTAGTAACTCTACTATCTCTTTATAGCCCTTACTGGAAGCTATATCCAATGCTGTTCTATTGTATTTATCTTTATCATTAACATT
>JAEWOZ010000086.1 GCA_023399505.1 Fusobacteriota bacterium
GATAAAAATAATATTAATGATAATAGCACTAAGTTGTACTAAAAATACCAATAGATTAATAATTACGAATAAAGGAATAAACGAGGACTTTATAAGATATTTTATTGCAAGTGGCAACATAAGAATGAGAAATAATGGCAAAGTAATAGAATTATTAAATAAAGGAGCTGACATTAACTTTAGAGATGAAAATGGTAATACAGCTTTATTTTATGGAGCAGTCCAAGGTGATGAAGATATTCTGAAAATATTAATAGAATATGGAGCTGATATTAATATTAAAAACAATTATGGTATGGATCCATTATTTTATTGTTTATTCTATTCTTCATCTAATAATAAAGTCAAGACAATGAAAAAACTCATAGAATATGGTGCAGACGTTAATTCTAAATATGATAATGGTAATAATCTTCTAGTTAATTCTGCCTGTAAAGGTAAAATAAAAATTGTTAAATTACTTATAAGCAAAGGAGCCAGTATAAATGTAAAAGATAAAAATGGAAGAACAGCATTAATGGAAGCAATTAAGCATGGGTATTTGAAGATAATAGATATATTATTAAAAGCAGGGGCTGAATGTAGCAATGAAGAAAGAGAGAAAATAGACTATTTAATTAAGGAGAGAAACGATATAAATTTTGTAAACGAAAAAGGGGAAACAGCTTTATTATTAGCAGTTGCAAATGAAGATCTAGAATTGGCAAAATCTTTGATAGAAAATGGAGCTAATCTTAAAGTCGAAGATAGTTTTAACCATAGCTTATTTGCTAAAGCGGTATTATATACTGGAAATAAAAAAATGATAAAACTATTTCTAGATAATGGAGCAGATATAAATGAAAAGATGGACCATGATAGTAAAACTCCATTGTTAGTAGCATTGGAAAGGGGGAATTTTGCATTAGCAAAGTTTTTAATAAAATGTGGAGCAAATATTGAAGAGAAATCTCGAAGCGGTGTGACTGCATTAATGTATGCTGCTAAAAATAATTGTATAGAAGTAGCAAAAATGCTAGTAGAAAATAAATCTGATACTAGCGACTTTAGTGCGGCATTATTTAATGCAGCTTTGTTTGGACATTTAGAGATAATAAAACTACTATGGGAAAAAACAGGTAATTTAAAAGAGTACCAGGAAAAAACATTATTAGAAGCATCTTTTAGAGGCTATGATGATATTCTAAGATGGCTTATAGAAAGAGGAATAGAGATTAATATTGAATTTAGTACAACTCCTTATAATAATTACCCTTACCATAGTACAACCCCTTTAATAACAGCTTCGCAAAGAATCGATATTATAGGAACTGCAAAACTACTTATAGAAAAAGGAGCTGATGTTAATAAAAAAGATAGTTCAAATTTCACACCTTTAATGTCTGCATCAAGAAATGGTAATTTAGAACTAGTAAAGTTATTTTTAGAACTGAACTCTGATATGAATGTAGAGGATAATAGGGGAGAAACTGCATTTTCTTATGCCTTAACGAATAATCATAGGGAAATAGCGAGACTAATTTTGGAAAAGAATGTAAATACAAGTACAGATATAAATACAAAGGGTAATAAGGGAATTACATTGTTAATGCAAGCAGCTATTTTAGGCGATAAAGAGATAGCTGACCTACTTATTTCAAAAGAAGCAAAAGTTAACGAAAAGGATAATTCTAATATAACAGCCTTGATGTATGCTTCAAAAAATGGCCATTTAGAGTTAGTAAAGTTATTTTTAGAATTTGGAGCAGATATAAATGAAAAAAGTAATATTGGCTATACACCATTAATATATTCTATAACAAACGGTCATCTAGAGATTCTAAATTTTTTGCTAGAAAAAGGTGCAAATATTACAGTTAAAGATATAGATACTCCTATTGATAGAAATGGTTATGGTCGTATAGTAGAGCATAAGTATAGTCCACTATTTTACGTAGTACATAAAGGATATTTGGAAGTTCTAAAAGTTTTAATCGATAAGTTCGCAAATTTGAATCTAGAATTCAAATATTATGAAGATACATTACTTACAACTTCAATTATGCAAGGTCATACAAAAATAGTAGAGTTTCTTATTGAAAAAGGTGTATGTATTAATAAAAGTTATTCCTATAATTCAAAATCAAAATCGCCTTTCTCAACTGCTTTAGAGAAAAGAAATTTAGAAATATTAAAATTGCTAATAGAAAAAGGAGTAAGCTTAACTGCATTAGATATGAGCGCTCTTATCAATGCAATAGAGTGGAATGCAACATTAGCTAGAGCTCTTATAGATAAAGGGATAGTAATTTACATTAAGGATCAAGAAAGTAAAACACTACTGATGCATATTGGCGAAAAAATAAAAAATTGTAAAGAAAAAGATAAAAAAGTTAAATATATAGGAATAGTATACATGATAATAAGAAAAATGGCAGAAGATTATATACAACTGTTTATATCAATGAATAAGAATTCTAGCACATCCCAAGAGGCAAAAGATGAAGTAAATAATCACATTAATATGTTGTATTCTCTACAGAAATTACCTCCAGAGCTGTTTATAGAAATTATTACAAGATTTTAATTATAGAAATAGGAGAAAGAATGATAAAAATAATATTAATGATAATAGCACTAAGTTGTTCTAAAAGTATTAATGAATTAAGAAATATAAATAAAGGAATAAATGAAGATTTAATAAGATATTGCACAG
>JAEWOZ010000135.1 GCA_023399505.1 Fusobacteriota bacterium
TCAGTATCCTTACTACTTCTGTATTTTTAAACACAGTTGAATTAGTTAGTGCACTATTACCTTTACCATCTTTGTCATTAACATTTGCACCTTTTTCTATTAATAGTTCTACTATTTCTTTATGAAGGTTACTATTACCTCTAGAAGCATATATTAATGCTGTACTTTCATTATTATCTTTATCATTAACATTTATACCTCTTCCTATTAACAATTTTGCTATTTCTAAACATTTTTCTTTTAAAGCTAATATTAGAAATGTTTCGTTATTTTCAGTTTTAACGTTAATATCCTTACCTCCATCTAATAGTCTCTTTACTTCTTTTACATCTTTATTTTTAATAGCAATGATCAAATCGCTTGTATTTTTATTAAGTAATTTCATATCATTAAAATTTTTACCACAGCTACTTATAAAAAGTATTATAAATATTATTTTCATTTTCTTTCTCCTATTATTTTCTTATTTTAAGTAATACTAACATTATTATATTTTTTTGTAAAAATTTCTTCTAATACATTAAATTAAAATATAAAACTCTAACAAAATAAAGAAGCTCTATTAATGTTCAATAAAGCTTCTTTTAATTTATATGCTTCTTTATAAATATCTTCTAGGGCCATAAAAGCTGTTAAGCCATCTTGCTGCATCTCTTTTTTAACTATTTCTACTAACTGATCTATATTATAAACGAGTTACCTCAAATATTAGTAAGTGAAATAAAAGACTTTCTGATTCAAAAGCCAAAAAAATTTATATTTATAATAAATTTATTTTTATTGATATTATAAATATTTTATTATAAATTTTTGATAATTTCTATAAATAATTCTTTAGGTAATTTTAATAATGAATTTAATAAATTTATATACTCTTTTAATTCTTCTTTTACTTTATTATCATTATTATGTTTATTAATAGATACAAATAAATCTATATATTTATCTTTTATTTTCTTAATTATTACATATGCTATCTCTATATATTCTTTTTTTCCGTTCCTTATATTATCAATTAAATATGATAATGCTGTTTTACCATTTTTGTCTTTAAAGCTGATATTCGCACCCTTGCTTATTAGCAACTTCATTATTTCTGTATGCCATTCTCTTAAGGCAAGCATTAATGGTGTCCATCCACTTGTGCCTTTACTATTAACATCTGCTCCTGCTTCTATTAACATTTTTACTGTTTCTGTGTGTCCGCTAGCTGAAGCAAGAATTAATGCTATCTCATCCTCTTCATTTTTATCATTAATATTAGCTCCTCCTTCTATTAACATTCTTACTATTTCTGTATAACCTTTCTCTGAAGCATACATTAATGGTGTCCATCCACTTGTGCCTTTACTATTAACATCTACTCCTGCTTCTATTAACATTTTTACTGTTTCTGTGTGTCCGTTAGCTGAAGCATACATTAATGCTGTACATCCTTCATTTTTATTTTTATCATTAATATTAGCTCCTGATTCTATCAACATTTTTACTGTTTCTGTGCGTCCTTTAGCTGAAGCAAGAATTAATGCTGTATATCCATCTTCATCTTCAACATTAACATCTGCTCCTGATTCTATTAACATTTTTGCTATCTCTGTATGACCTTTATATGAAGCATACATTAATGCTGTACATCCTTCATTTTTATTTTTATCATTAATATTAGCTCCTACTTCTATTAACATTCTTACTATTTCTGTATGACCTTTCTTTGAAGCGTACATTAAAGCTGTATCTCCTCTATTATCTGTAGCATTAACATCTACTTCTGCATCTAATAGTTGTCTTACTATTTCAGTATCTCCATTTTTACTTGCACTAATAAGATCATCTATATTTTTATTCGTTACTTTCATATTATTAATGTTTTTAATACAATTACTTACTAAAAGCATTACTATAAACATTATTTTCATTTTCTCTTTCTCTTTTCTTTATTATTCTAATTAATATTAGCATTTCATTAATTTTTTTGCAAAAAATTTTTCTAATACATTAAATTAAAAAATAAAATTTTTAATAGTAAAATGAAGAAGCTTTACTAAATGTTCAGTAAAACTTCTTTTAATTTGTATGCCTCTTTATGAATATCTCCTAAGCCCATAAAAGCTATTAGATCGCCTTGCTTCATTTCTTTTTTAACCATTTCTAATAATTGGTCTCTATTTGCAATATAAATCGCCTCTTCTTTATTTTCTAGTGCATCAATTATCTTATGTGTAGAAATATTATAAATGTTTTCTTCTCCTGCACTGAATATATCAGTTATATATAGTTTATCTACATCTTTAAAGACGTTTTTGAATAAATTATAAACTAAAGACATTCTACTATACCTATGAGGTTGAAAAATCAAAACTAATCTTTTAGGTTTATAAGAGCTTAAAGCTTGTATAGAAGCAACAACTTCAGTAGGATGATGAGCACAATCATCTACTATCTTTAACTCCTTATCGTATATAATTTCACATCTTCTTTTAGCTACATTTAAATTTTTTATCTTTTCCTTTAATTTTTCTAAAGGGATATTCATCTCTAAAGAGACATATATTAAGGGCAATAAATTTGAAAAGTTATGGTTACCTTTAATATTAGTTTCAAAGACTCCTAAATTTTTATTGTTGATAATAACTTCAAAGCTATTATCGTTTACTACTTTCCCTCTTATATCTGCATTTTCTTCTAAACTATAGGTTATGCATTTAGTTTTTCCGGATATTTCTTTAAGTAAAGAGTTGTCTATGTTTAATACAGCAACTTCGGAATTATTAATAAATTGTTCAAAACTTTCTTTTAAATTTTGAATATTTTTATGAAAATCCATATGCTCGTAATCAATATTAGTAACAATAGCATATTTAGCATTTTTGAAGTAAAGAAAAGAGTTATCACTTTCATCTACTTCTACAATTGCTACTTCTCCTTTACCTAATTTAATATTACTTTTCCAAGAATCCATTATTCCTCCAACAATAACCATAGGATCATATTCAGAGACTAGTTGTCCTAAAATAGAGGTAGAGGATGTTTTTCCATGCGAACCTGCAATAGCTAATAATTTTTTAGATTTTAAGGTTGTTGAAAGCATCTTACCTCTTGGAACCACTTTTAAACCAATAGCTTTAGCATAATCTAATTCAGGATTTCCATCTTTAATAGCACTAGAATATACTACGATTTCATCACCATCTATATTTTCTTTAGCATGATTATAAAAAATTTTTATTCCAGACTTTTCTAGCCTTTCACAATTTTCATTTTTAACTATATTAGATCCTTTAACTTTATGACCTTTCTGCCTTAAAATTTCAGCTAAGCCGCTCATTCCTATTCCCCCAATACCTATAAGATGGTATTTCATAACAACTCCTTCAAAATCTTATCTATAGCCTTTTCGTTAGAAAGTTTTTTTAGATTATTTCTTATATCTTCTAATTTTTTATCATCATTTAATAAATTTAAAGATAAATTTATAGCTTTTTCAATATCTGAGTCAACAAAATATTCTAACTTCGTAATTGATTGAAAAAATTTAGCATTTTCAAGCTGCCCTGCTTTACGAGCGGTATAAGGAACAAGTACAGCTGGAGTTTTTGCAACTAAAATTTCAGATAAAGTCGTAGCACCTGCTCTGCTTATCATTAAGTCAGCACAATATATTAAGGAAGGAACATTATTTGAATAAACAAAAGTTTCGATATTTTTATATTGAGGTATTCCTCTTATGAATTCTTCATTTCCTACTAGCCAAAATATCTTTAAATTTTTTACTTTTAAAAAATTTTCTATATTTTCTAAAATTGATTCATTTAAAACTCTAGCACCTTGACTTCCACCTGTTATAAGTAAAACTT
>JAEWOZ010000005.1 GCA_023399505.1 Fusobacteriota bacterium
TAATATTCTCGTAAGAGGTAGATATGTTTGAAAATCTAACGACTAGATTTAAAAAAACATTTGAAAAGCTTGTAGGTAAAGGCTTTTTAAATGAGCAAAATATAGAAGACGCTATAAAAGAAGTAAAAATCGCTCTTTTGGAGGCAGATGTAAACTTTCAAGTTGTAAAATCTTTTATAGAAAATATTAAAAACAGAGCTTTAGGGCAAGAGAAACTAAGTGGAATAAGCGCATCTCAACAATTTATTAAAATAGTAAATGATGAGCTTGTTTCTTTATTAGGCACAACCTCTTCTTCTATTTTTACAGGCAAATCACCAAATGTGATAATGCTTGTAGGATTGCAAGGAGCAGGGAAAACTACTTTTGCTGCCAAATTAGCTAGTTTTTTGAGAAATAGAGAATCTAAAAAAATCTTATTAGCTTCCTTAGACGTACAAAGACCAGCTGCAATTGAGCAATTGAAAATATTAGCTCAAAAAAATGGTTTAGATTTTGTAGAATCCTCTTCTATGAACGTAGAAGAGCGGGCTAAAGACGCCTTAAACCAAGCCCAAAGTTATAATTATTTAATTTTAGATACAGCTGGTAGACTACAAACCAATGAAGCTCTTATGAATGAGCTAAAGTCTTTAAAAGATATCATTAAACCACATGAAATAATATTTGTAGCAGATTCTATGTTAGGTCAAGAATCCCTAAATATAGCAAAATCTTTTGATGAAAGTCTCTCTATAGACAGTGTAGTGTTAACTAAAATGGATGGCGATTCAAGAGGCGGAGTAGCTTTATCTATTAAGTATTCTCTCAATAAGCCTATAAAATTTATAAGTACAGGTGAAAAGATAGAGGATATAGATAAATTCTATCCTGATAGAATTGCTTCTAGAATATTAGGTTTTGGAGATATAGTATCTTTTGTAGAAAAAGCTCAATCTATAGTAGATGAAAAAAAGGCAAAAGAATTAGAAGAGAAAATAAAAAAGAAAAAATTTGATCTTTCTGATTTTTTATCTCAACTTGAATCTATTTCTAAAATGGGCCCTTTGGCTAAGGTGATAAGCTTAATACCTGGCCTGCCTAAAATTGATAAAATAGATGGAGCTGAGAAACAGCTTTCTAAGGTAAAGGCATTAATATATTCAATGACCCCAGATGAAAGAGAAAATCCTAAAGTTTTAAATGCTTCAAGGAAGCAAAGAATAGCTAGAGGATCAGGGTTACAAGTGAGTGATGTAAATAGATTACTCAATCAATTTGAACAACTTCAAAAGATGTTCACAATGTTCAGTGGAAATAAATTTCCAAAATTTTAATACAGGAGTAAAAATGATAAAAATTAGGTTAACAAGAATAGGTAGAAAAAAAGTTCCTTTTTATAGAATAGTAGCGACAAAATCTGAAGCAAAGAGAGATGGCAGACCAATCTCTTACTTAGGTACATATGACCCTATCTCAAAAGAGGTAAAAATAGATCAGGAAGAGACTATGAAGTTTATAAAAAATGGTGCTCAACCTAGCGAAACAGTTACAGCTTTATTAAAAAAACAAGGTTTAGTTCAGTAGGAGTATTTATGTCGAGCAAAAAAGTTCTATTAATGTTTATTCTAAATTCTTTCAGCTTATATACAGCAAAAGTAGTTAAAAAAACTGAAGTAAAAAAAATTGAAACTAAAGAAGTAAAACAGATAAAAAAAGAAGAGCAACAAAAAGACGAAACAACTGTAAATTTAGAAACAACTTTTAAATTTAATTATAATCAACATTTTAATCCAAATTATTTAGACTATAAAGTTGGAAAAGAAGATAAAAATAAAGATGCTTTTGATACTGAAGAGACTAACTCTTTTGTTTACAAAGAAAATTTTTATAACGTAGATTTCTTTAATTCTAAATTTAAATTTAATCTGTACGATGATATAGAACTGTACATTCCTTTTGGAATTAGTTATAAAATAGGCTACCCAAAAGAAGTAATAGAAAAGATCCAATACTATTACTTAACAAGGGCAATTATAGCTAATTTAGGTTTTTCCTTATCATGGAAAGCTTTAGACTATTTAAAATTAGGTATAAATGGTGATTTTGATGAAGATGCTGGATACGCATTCAATCTTGAAAGTAAACTTTTTAAATCCCAAGCTAATGAATTAGATAGTGAAGGAATAGACATTTTCAAATACGGTGCAGGGATATTTGGCCAGTTTGAAGTTAAAAATAGTTGGGCAGAATTTAAACCTAAATTAAGAATAAAATTTAATAAGGGTAGAGAATTAAAAAATCGTGATGAAAATGACACAGATTTAACTCCTTCTAGTGGAAGCATTATAGTTACACCTTTAATTGCATTACCTGTTGATTTTAAATGGGAATTAATTGAAGATTTAAAATTTATGATAAATTTTGCATTAAATTCATATTGGTCATTTGCTGATGAAAACTATTTAAGAGCTATAAAATATGAAAACTCTGGTTTAAAAATAGATGCTTCATTAAAATTAGTTCTAGAATACAAACTATTTAATACACTTAAATTAGTTTTACCTATTAAAGCAACTACAAGCAATGAGATTTTTAGAAATGAAAATGCAGCTACAGATTGGACCTCCAATAT
>JAEWOZ010000033.1 GCA_023399505.1 Fusobacteriota bacterium
GCTATAGCCTCGTATACTTTTTGAGCAAATGCTAACCTATTGCTCTTTTCTCCAGAAGCGAGCCATAAAGCAATAGTCAAAAATGCTTCTTGTGGTAGTTCAAACACTTTACCTCTATCAGTTAATAGGTATCTTTGAGCTAATAGATTCATTCCTGCATAATCAAATTCTAAATCGTAATTAGGTTTTATAAAAGTAGCAGCTTTTTTTAAATCTTCTTCACTATAAAGATTAAAAATTTCTTTGTTATATAACCCTTTTTCACAAGCTAGTTCTAAAAATTTGAAATAATCATCATATTGTTTATCATAACTATACCCTCTGTTTTCAGAAGCTTGTCTATAAAGATCTTTTACTAAAAATCTTGCAGCAGCTATTTTCCAATTTGGATCTTTAACTGTTGTTAATTCAACAGCAGCAGCAATCAATATTGGATTTGTATTTTTACTTAACATCTCTTTACTATACATAGAGCTTACTTTTTCTAATATAGTATCTTTATTTAAATCTAAACCATTCAATGCCCAATCTACAATTGAATACAAATTATCGTCCTCTAAATTTGCTTCTCTTTTTAAAGCATTTGTAAGCATTTATCACCTCAAAATTAAATATTATGTACAACATATAGCGTCACGCGCGTGCTTACATACAACATCTTGTATATTGGTCTATTATACATAGATCTAAAAATTTTGTCTAACTCAAAAATAGCAACCTATAAAAGTAGGAATGGGCTATTGACATCAAAAATTCAAAAATTTAAAAATTTTTCTGATAATATTTAATAGATCTTATTTAAAAAACTTTTGAATAATTTTTTCATAATATAAAGATATTATATTGATACAAACTCTTTCTAAAAAATTATAATTATGCATGGATTCAGTTTGATATAACAAAGAAATAAAAAAAGAAAGATTTTTATCTTCCTTGATTAATTATTAAAATATGATATGACTATGATGCCTTTGTCATACCCCCCTCTTTTTTGCTTTTTATTTTTTTTCATTTTAAGTAGTTCTTCGAAATCAATATGCATTTTAGTACTAATAGCATCTATTACTTCTAGTATATCTATTAGTTCTTCATAGGAATCTGAGCCTATAAACTCTTTAGATTCTTCTAATAATTTAGCTTTTAAAAATTTAAGCTGATCCTCTTTTTTAAGTTGATAGAAATTTATATTCTTATCAGAGTCTTTAACCTCTTCAGGTATAAAATCTCTTACAAGTTTTTTAGCCATTTAATTCCCCCTTTTAAGCTAGAGAAAAATTATTTACCTAATAAAGTATAGTTTATAATTTCTCAAATCTCAAATTTTTTGTTCTAGCTTTTAAAACTATTTATACTCATATTTATTGTTTTATTATTGAATTATTTTAACTTCTCCCTTAATAAATCTAATAATAGTTTTTAAAAGATTAAAGATTTTGTAAATTAATTTTTAAGATGATATAATATGCACAATATTTAACAATTTTTTGGAGGATTAAAGTTGTATCTTTTAATATTATTTCTTTTAACAAAGACAGTTTTTGCAGATGAATCATATAGAATAGAAGGTAATGCAAATAACGTTATAATAGACCTAATAGATCAAAAATTTGAAGCTATGGGTGGTTCTACAGCAACATTTACAAATATCAAAATTGAAGCTAAAAAAATAACTAAAGATAAGGATAGGAATAGAATCATTGCTGAAGGAAAAATTACTTACCTTCAAGATAATAGATATAAAGTTGTAGCTGATACTCTTGAGCTTGATTTGGATAAAAAAATAGCGAAAATGAAGAAGGGAAAAACAGCTCTAAATAAATTTTACCTAACAGGTGAAGATATTGAAGCTAAATTTCCTGAAAAATTAATAGTAAATAATGCTACCGTAACTACTTGTAGTCACGATAGGCCTCATTTTCATATAAAAGCTAAAAGAGTAGATTTCTACCCTGACTCTAAATTTATAGGATACAAAGGTTGGATTTACATTGGTGAAAAATTTAGACTTTTCCCAGTACCCATTTACGGCTCATATGTTACAGAAAAAGAGAATAGGGCTCCCCTTTTTCCTAAAATTGACTATGATGAGAAGAAAGGTGCCCTAGTTATCTATGGTATTGATTTTAGATTATTAGATAATAAAAAGTTTGGACCTATAGATAGAATTAATTTGGAAGGATTAGTTAACTTAGAATACAGCCAAAATAGAGGGTTAGGCTTTAATAAAATAAGAGCTGGTTATAGTGCAATGGATATATTTAAGGGTGAAACTTTAGTTGAAGATTGGATTAGTGCTCCTACGGAATCAGAAGATACAAGTTTATTGAATAAAGAAAACAGTTCAAAAAATCAAATAGGAACAAGCTACAAATTTATAACCAGAAATTCTCTTAAGTCATCCAGCGGCTTAGCTTGGAAACTAAAGGACGGAACATATTTTCTAGGTAACTCAAATATTAATTTTGAATATAAAAATACAAACTCTGATCTAATTAAAGACGAATATGGAAGATATGCTAAAAAAAATATTACTAATAAATCATCACAAACCGAAATTGCTTTAGAGCAAAAAATTTGGAAATATCTAAATGTTAATTATAAATTTAGATCTATTGACGCATCTGATGAAGTAATTAAATCTCTTTTTGATTCTTATGATGAAAAAGCTGAAGGAAAAGCTGAAGAAGATAAATATCTAATGGATACAAGAAGAGAAAATAACCTTAATATAGTTGAGGATGATTTTAAAACACATAGATTTTTAGGTGAATTAAGAAGAAATTTTGACATTAGACCTGAAAAAGGAAAAAGTGATAAATCAAAAATTGATAATAGAGACTATCTAGAAGGAAATTTTAATAAGCTAGGAATAAAAGCTGAATACGAAAACTTAGAAAAAGATACATGGAAAAGAAAATATCTATCAGGAAGAAATGAAAACTATTTAGCAAATGAAGAGGTAAAGAAAAAAATTAAAGTTGCTTTAGGAAAATATTTTCTCTTTGGAACAAATTTTAATTATAGATTTAATTATGAATTTCTAAATAGCAATATTAAGACATTTGATGATCCTAAAGACACTTACTTAAAAGACGATAAAAGAAAACAAGCATCTGATGAATATGAGAACAGAAATAAATTTTTACTAAAAGATGAAAAATTCAACTATCATTCAGCAGAATTCCAAATTAAAAATGACTACCTATCATTTTTAGAGTTAGAAAAAACTACTCTAGCTATAGAGCCTATTTACTCCCTAGAATTGAGAAAGTATGTAAATGAAGATTCTTTAGTTACTCCTGAAGAACAGGAAAAATATAAACCTTTTAATGAATATGTAGATGTACTTATACACAAATTAAGTTATTCTCTCCCTTTCGTACTATATGATAACAGTTCTTACGTTAGCAGAAATGTTGATTTTAAATTGACTACTACGCCTAAAGCTGAAAGGATCTTTATACAAGGTAAAGCACCTAAAGGCCAAAAAGCTCCTGAAACTCTTAAAATCTACGGAAATCAAATCGATATAGATTTTGGTAATACAAAAACTAGCTACATATTTAAAGTAGAAAGAAATTACGATTTATTCGAAGATTTTTTAAGAAAAAGCTATTTGGAACATGAAGGTTCTATAAAACTTGAAGATCTGAATCTTTTTACTTTTCAAATAAAAGAAAAATCAGAATGGGATTTAAATAATGCGGAGCCTTCCAATAAATTTTTTCAAAAATATAAAGTAGATTTTGATTACATCGGAGGAAGTTATAAGAGAAATAGAGAGAAGATTTTCTACAGAGATTTTACTACAAACAATCTGAAAAAAGAAAAGATAACAGAAGAAGATGAGTACACTTTAACTGTCTTAGGCATAACTGGAAAATATTCTTTAGAAAATTTTGATGACCAGGATCTTGTAAATTTTAATAGAAGAACATTTTCTGAAAGAACGAAATTAAGTTTAGAATATGAAAAAGAGTTTAAAGAAACTTATAAAAAGTATAAATTAAAAGGTAGCTATCAAAAAGAATTAGATAAAATTAAAAATCAATATAAAGATTCTATTATAGCCTTCTCTTTAGAATTTACAGATAATTCTGAAGTAATAAAAGAGAAAGAGAGAAAAGAAGAAGAGGCTAGAAACATAGATTTAGATATTAAAGAAAATAAAAAAGAGATAGAAAAGAATGAGGAACTTTTAAATCGAAAAGAAGAAGAGGAAAAAGTAGAAGATGAAGATCCAATTGACAAAGAATTTGAAAGTGACGAAGCATTCTTTGTTAAAGAAGAAGAGATTGATAAAATTTTAGAAGAACCTGAGATTAAAACTACTAAAACTCTTATGGATTTAGGTGAAGAATTTAAAGAAGAAAAGATAGAAGATAAATCTAAAAAGCTTTTATGTGAAGTAAAATTAGTAAGTAATTCAAATGATTTTAATTTACTTGAATTTGATTTTAATAATTATACTAAAAATTTAAAACAAATTAATTTAAGAACTTTATTAAAGTATTCAAGTTACTTTGAAGCAGAAGGAGTAATAAATAATAAAAGGCCTGATTTTAATAGACCTCATACAGAGTATGAAATATTAGGACGTTTAAAATTACAATTAGGTTATAAAGACTATGAATGGTACCCTGGAGCCTCCTTTAAAAGAAATGTTAAAGAAGATAGATGGGACGAAATTTTTGGAACTTTAGATCATAATATGCACTGTACTAAAATTAGTTTAAAAGCTGGAATTGCTTGGAATGCACAAAAGAAAGATCAAGTATTTGCATTTGGTTTAAGTTTCGAAATAAGAGAATTTCCTGAGAAAAACTTAGGGTTTACGGTTAAAGGTAACAAAGTTGAAAATGCAAGCTTCGGATTATAAAGGAGAAAATGATGAAGATAGAAATTTTAAATTATGGTCATGTTGAATTAGAA
>JAEWOZ010000064.1 GCA_023399505.1 Fusobacteriota bacterium
ACATCTTAATATATATAACGAACATAAAAAAGATATAACTGAAGAAATAGAAAATTTAGTTAAAGAAGTAGAAGCTTTAGAGAGAATTAAAAAGAAAATAGAAGTGGAATTTGCAAGACAAGATAAAACGATTATTTCACTTATAGTGATAAGTTTTAGTTTTATAGTTCTTTTTATAAGCTTTAATGATTCATTTAAAGATTTTTACAGTTCTAGAAGGGGAATTGCCATTGCTATGGCAGTCTTGATTTATGAAGTATGCGGGTTCTTCTTAATAAGTTTTTTCAAATCAATGATAATAAAAGAGAAGAAAATAAAAAGAGATAAAAAATTAGGAAGTGATCAATGAAAAAATTTTTAAAAAATGAAAATGGATCTTCGGAATTGTGGGCTATCTTAACTGTATTAATTTCTGTTATAATTATCATGTTTTACCTTAAAATTATTAAGGGACACAAAGAAACAACTAATAAAATTACAAAACAGATTGATTCAATAAAAAAATATTTTAAAGGAGATATAAATGAGAATAAATAAAATAAAAAAAGCAATGGGCTTAGGTCAGATATTTGGAATAATTGTTGTGGCAGTAGTAGCTGCATTTATAATAAATAGAATAAGAGGAGGAATGAATCAAGCAGAAAACGCTGCTAATGCATTTCAATCTCAAGCTAAAGATTTATTAGAAAAAAAGCAAGATTTTGCGCCTGAAAAATAAATTTTAATCTAAAATTATGAAAATTAAATTTAGAAAATTAAGAGGAGGATCAGGAGTGGAATGGCTAATAATTTTTACTGCTCTATCTATGCTCTTCAGTGTAATGATTTGTATAAATTACTATTATGTTATTAGAAGTGAAGCTAGAAAGTTAGCTATTAATATTTCTAACTCAATAGTTCTAGATGAGAAATATAAAAGAAAATTTAGTGGAATAAATTCGAAGGAAGATTTTATAGAAATATTTAATTTATTAAATATTTTATATGAACAATATGGAAATAGTTTTACAAAATATGTTAAAAAAATATCATTTTTTGATAATTTTAATTTAATAATTCCTAAGATCAACAAATTATGTTTATTATTAAATGATAATAAATTTTATGCTGTAAACAATAACGAGTTAGAAGAAGTTAAAGGAAATTTTTTAAATTTTTATAGAAACCATAAAAGTTTAACAAGGGATATAATGCTTTATTCTAATATAGGAGAATTTAAAGCATTTTTCCTGCCAACTTTCACTAAGCTGGTTATGGAAAAAGTTTTAAATAAAGATTTTAATGATAAAGAACTATTTGATAAATTTGATAATAAAGAGAGAAAGGTTATAGATGAAAGTAAAACAAAAAGGGTTATAAATATTCTATTAGAAAATTATAATAAAAACAAAACAATGAATGCTTTCAAAGGGTTTAATATAGAATTTCTAGACAGCAATATAAAAATTAAAGAAACTAACGAAAGAAGCAAAAATTCAAATGAAGAGAGGGTTTCATTTTTCTTTTATTCATATTTAAATAAAAATAAAGGTGTTAAAGAATTAAATACTTTGAATTATAAAATTAGATCTATCAATGATAAAAACAATAATAACAATAATCGTTTTTATCACCATTATCCAAATTCTTTACATTTAGTTATTTACTGCAATTTTTACATACCATTTATAAATATTAAATCTTTTGAAATGAGATACAGTATTGATATTTGTATAGAACAAAAGGAGTTAGAATGAGATTAATTTTATTGCTTTTTCTAAATTTTACATTAGAATCTAAAGAAATTAAAAACAAATTGGTGTTAGATTACGGTAATTTCTTAAGTATAGAGCAACAAAAAAATCTTCATTCAACTTTGGAAAATTTTTATAAAAAGAATAATATTTATATCTCTATTATCACCCTGGAAAAAGAAAATTTTTATAATTTAAATAGAAGCGTATATCAAGGTATAAAAAAGATTACAAAAAGAGGTTTTAGAAATATAATATTAATTTTGAGAAGCCTTGAAAGTTACAATTTTTATATATTTGGTTTTGAAAATAGTTTTCAAGTTAAAAGGATTTTAGAAAAAGCTATTAAAAATGAAGAGAAAGATCAAAACTTTTTCGAAGAGTTTAAAAGTTTAATAGAAATACTAGAAAAAGAAAAAGAATTTTTAAATAAGTATGTTTTAAAAAATAATTTTATGTATTATTTTTTAAAATATAAGTACTATATTTTACTTTTATCTTGCTTAATTTTTGTTTTAATAGTAAATATTCATCGAAAGAGAAAAAAATATCTTGAAAGGTTAGGAATTAAATAAATGGATTTATCGAACGAAATTATATTAGAAAAATATAAGAAAGAAATTTTATTAGTAAAAAATGTTATTCTAGGGAAACTTTCTAATAATATAAGCGATTTGAAATTTTTGGAAATTCTTAAAGTTATTCTAAACAATAATAATATGGATGAAAATGATTTTGAAAAAATTTCTGAAGCCCTTGAGATAGAAGAACTATTGCTAAAAAAAGTCTATGAAGAATTTTATAATGATTCTAATAAAATAAATATTTTGAACTTCGATTTCCCAAGACACTTACTAGAGGAAACAAAGTTTGAAAAAGATAGCGATGTTATTAAAAATATAATAAATATCCTTACTTCCTCAAGGAAAAATATCGAAATTTTAAAAGAATTTAAACCTATTGATTTAATTTCCAAAGATCATTTAGAGGCTTTAAATTCTTTTATGATTAGCTATATATTCGATGGAAAAATAAAAAAAAGTATAGAAAATTTAATTAGAGAACTTAAACATCACGATAAATTTGTGTTAATAAAAGCTAAACTGAAGGATGAATATAATTATCTATTAAGAGATTTTAAGAGGGAATTTAATCTTCTTTCCCAAGAAAATGAGTATTACTCCAGAATTTTATATCCTTATATTTCCCTACATGATAAAGCAACTTTGAAAGAAATTGTCACTATAAAACTTGAAAGTATAGATATAAAATATTTATAGGAGATTTAATGAAAGATATAAAAGATATATTTTCTCTTCAAAAAGACATAAAAGATATTTTTAAAGATACTTCTGAAAAAGATATTTATAAGAATAATCCTTCTATGGAAATAAAAATAGGTAAAAAACTATATAATATAAAAGAACTTTCAAACATTATTCAAGAAAGCTCTTTTTTAGAGAAAAAGACAATAGAAATAAAGCAGTATATCTTAGAAAATGTAATAACTGATGAGGAGCAATATATCTCTTTGGAGGAAATAAAAACCAAAAAAGGTAGATATCTTGAAATAAGAAATAAAGTAACTAAAAAATGCAGAATAGAGTTACTCGATTTTTTGACGCATAATGATATGGGCCCTGCAACTTCTAAGACTTTAATAGATAATATAGCCGAGTGGATTATAAAAGATTTTTTTGATTATGGCCTTTTATATGAGATTTTGAAAAAACCTAAAATTACAAATATTAAAATAGAAAACGGCTTTATTTTATATACTGAAATGGGGTCAAAAGATACTAAGATTTGGGAAGAAAATAACTTTATTTTAAGTAATAAGGAAGTAGAAAGGCTAATAACTAAAATTTCCAGGAATAGCATTAGCTTAAGCACCTCTTCTCCTATAGTTGATACAGTTTTGCCTAAATTAGGTTATAGAGTAAATATGATATTAAAATCTCTTACAAGTAGCTCGACTCACGTAGTAACTATAAGGAAAAATTATGATTTTATAAATTTTGAATTTTATATTAAGAGTAACTATTTTCCTAATAAATGGGAAAGGGCGTTTGAAAAACTTGTAAACGAGAGACAAAATATTGTAATAGCCGGAGGAACCGGCTCAGGCAAAACAAGTTTGCTTAATTCAATAGCAAAAGATTTGATATCAGATAAAGAATCTATAATTACAATAGAAGATACACCTGAAATATTTGTAAATAAGCCTGCTTTTGTTGGATTTTATTCTAAAGAACATGTAGCCAAAGTGGGTGATTTATTCAAAGCTTCTTTAAGGCAGCAACCTGATAGAATTTTAGTAGGTGAAATAAGAGATGGGAATATGGCCTATTATATGATTCAAGCTATGAATACAGGGCATGATGGAAATATATCTACAATTCATGCTAGCAGCGCCCCTCAGGTACTTTCTAGATTGAACAATCTTTTAAAGCAAAGCGACGAGGCAGGTGGCTATGATGAGAAAACTATATCGAGTATGATAAGAAATAGCATAAATTATATAGTTTATGTAGGGCATGTAAGAGAAAAAACGGAAAAAAATTTCAAATTATTAGATGTAATAAAAGTAAAAGATACTGATCCTTTTTTTAAATATAAAGATGAACTAGACGAAATAGAAAAGACCTTAAGTGAAAAAAATATTAACGTAAATGAAAATAGAATAAACAATTCTTTAAACTATATAAATTTAAAGATGAAATATTCGCTCATCGAATATGAATATTTATTAAAATATGATAAGGATGAAAATAAATATGTAATAAATAAAATAGAGGAATTTTTATAATGAGAAAGTTTTTTTTTATTATAATTTTATATTTTTCCTTTTTAAACACTATTAAATCGGAATTTTTTATTAATGAAACTAGTATTTCAAATGATTATCATGAAACTCTATTTAACTATTATGCTTTAAAATTTTATAAAATGACAAATATAAAAATTTATATTGATTATTTCTTATCCTCTGAAACAGATAATATCCAAATTATAAAAGAGGAATTAGAAGGAAAATTAAATGATTTATTTAGCTTTTATAATAAAAAAACCAGCAAAATATTAGTAGGGGTGTTTAGTGTTAACAGAGGGATAGTAAAATTTAAGCATAATTTTAAGGAATTAAATAGTGAAATTTTAGAAAAAATAAATGAGAATTTTTTTAAATATCACTTGGAAAGTATTAATTATGTTTTAGAAAATGGTTTTATAACCAAGGTTATTGATGA
>JAEWOZ010000068.1 GCA_023399505.1 Fusobacteriota bacterium
ATCCCCTTTAATGCACGCATCTAAAAACGGGCATAAAGAAGTTGTTGAACTATTATTAAACAATAGTAATAACGCGAATAATAAAGATTATTCTGGAAGAACAGCTTTAATTTATTTATGTAACGAGTTAAAGAACAAAAAAATGGAATATAAAGTAAAAGATAGATATTTAGAAACATCTTATCTACTCATAAAAGCTATGAAAGGAGACTATATAAGCTTATTTATAAATATAAATAAAAAATTAGATAATTATAAAACTACTAAAAATTCAATAAAAAAAATATTTAATAAGCTTGTTCTTTCTAAATCAAAGTTACAATCAAGAAGTTACAAAAAAAATAGAATCAAAATAGCAAAGAACAGAATAAAAGACTACATTGATTTGTTGCATTACCTTCAATTTCTTCCTCCTGAGATATTAATTAAAATTATAGAAAATATTTAATTTATTAAAAAAGGGGATAATTTTATTTTATCTCTCTTTCTTTTTAAATTTTTATATACATTTTATCAAAAAGTTTATTTTTAGAAGCTTAAAAGCAGATATCACACCTAATTATAAATAATATAATTAATGGTAAAATATCATATTAATGGCTATATATTTAAAGTAATATTCCCCATTCGTATATATAATAAAGTTTTTTAAAATCTAGACTTTATAAGAACTTAATAAACAAAAATCAAAGTAAAAGAACTTAAAAGTTATATAGAAATTTTAAAAATTAATAATAAGTTATTTTTCACTAATTTATCAAAGATATAAATTTAAAAATCAAAATAAAGATGCAAAAAACTCTTCTCGCTAAAAGCATTTTAGATTTTAAAATTTTAGATCAAAAAGTATTAATCAAAGGAGATAAAAATGAAAAAAATATTGATAATAATTTTAATATTTTCATGTACTAAAATTATTAATATAAATTTTAGAAATAAAGATATAGATAAAGATTTGATAATAGCTAAAAAAAATAATCGTTTAAACAAGGTTATATAATTAATAGAAGCAGGAGCTAATATTAATTATATCGTAGATATAAAAAGTATTTTAGATTTAGCTTTAGATAATGAAAACTTTGGCATAATAAAAATACCAATAGAAAAAGGTGTTGAAATAAGCAGAGAGAACGCAATAAGGATATATGATATATCTTTAGGTACTTTTTCTCATTTCAAATATAAAGTAATAGACTTAATCAAAGACAAATTAGAAGAGGATCAACAGATAATAATAAATACTTTTTATTTTGATACTATACTTCTAACCTTGAAAAGATAGAAGAATCTAAAAAGAAAAATGATATAAAGCCAGAAAAATATTCGACAGTACTGATACAAATGCTTAATGATAGCTTATGGTAGCAAGCTAAACATAGTTAAAATTTTAATCCAAAAACACAAAATTGATATAAATCATAAAAATAATAATGGTTGGGCAGCATTAATTCTGTCATCAGAAAAAGGAGATTTAGAAATAGTAAAATTATTAGTAGAGAAGGATGCTAATATTAACACAGAAGACAAGTATGGCTTAATGCCTTTAGTTATTGCAACAGCATGCGGAAGTGTAGAAGTAGTAAAATTATTAATAGAGATAGGTTTTAATATTAATCAAAAGATTTAAAATAACTATAAAAAAGTTATTTTTTTATAAAAACTTTGGACCTATTTAAAACAATTTCTAAATTATATATTAGAAAGAGTAAAATTCTTTTGATCAAAGTAATCCTTTCTAATATATGATAAAATATTTTACTCATATATTTTAAGAGAGGAGGAAAGAGATTATGAAAATGTCGATAACAATATCAAATTCGGATTTTAAAGATTATATAGAAAAGCAGTACTATTATGTAGATAAAACTTCTCTAATAGAAGAACTTTTTAGCAAAGGAGACCAAGTAATACTTTTACCGAGACCAAGAAGGTTTGGTAAAACTCTTAATCTTTCAATGTTAAAATACTACTTTGACATAAGTGAAGATAACAGAGATTTATTTAAAGGATTAAAAATAGAAAAAAGTAATATATTTGAGAAGCATCTTAATAAATATCCTACTATATTTCTAACATTTAAAGAAATTGAAGGAAATTCTTGGAAAGATATATATGGTTTAATTAAACTAACCATATCTAATTTATATAAAGAGTATAAGTACTTGCTAAAGAGCGATAAACTAGACAATTACGATAAAGATATAATAAACAAGATAATAAATGGAGAAGCAGAATCTCAATATTATAAAATTAGTTTAAAGATTTTATCTGAGTATTTATTTAAGCATCATGGAAAAGAGTCAGTAATACTATTAGATGAATATGACACTCCAATTAACAGTTTTTATAGTAAAGAGATATATGAAAATATAATGAGCTTTATGAAAGTGTTTATAGGAAGTACATTTAAAGGGAATAAATATTTATATAAAGGAGTAATAACAGGAATACTAAGAATAGCTAAAGAATCTATGTTCTCGGGGGCTAACAATATTGTAGTTAGAACAATATTAGACAACGATTTTAGTGATAAGTTTGGTTTCAATGAAGAAGAAGTATCAGAAACTTTCAAGTATTATGACATAAAAGATAAAATAGAACAGGTAAAAGAATGGTACAATGGCTATACATTCGGCAATAATAACAATATATACAATCCTTTCTCCATTATTAATTATATTCAAAAAAGAACTTTAGATGCATATTGGTTGAATTCAGGAAGCAGCCTATTAATAGAAAAATTAATCCTTAACTCAGATAGAGATGTAAAAGATAAATTAGAAGAGCTAATAAAAGGAAATAGGATAGAGGAAGACATAGAAGAAAATATAATTTTCAGTGAATTAAATGAACCCAAGTATTTATGGAGCCTACTATTATTTAGCGGGTATCTTAAAGCACTAGAAGGAGATTTGGGCAAATATATTTTATCTATTCCTAATAAAGAGATTAAAAAGTTATATAATAAAATAATGGAGAAATATTTTAATAGTTTAACACCCAGCATAGTCAATTTTATGAATAAGATAGCTAAAGCTGTTTTAAATGATGACATAGATAGTTTTAGAAAAGAGCTTCAAGATTTACTGTTATCGAATATAAGCTCTTATGACATATCTAAAGATATAGAGGAAGTATATCATATAATCACTCTATTTTCATTATTAAAATTAGAGCATAAAAACGAGTATGAAGTTAAATCTAATATTGAGTCGGGAGATGGCAGATATGATATAGCTGTTATTCCTAGGGATATTAATAAGATAGGATATATAATAGAATTAAAAGTAGCTAAAGATGAGAAATATTTAACAAGAAAGTCAGAAGAGGCTATAAAACAGATAGAGAAGAATAAATATCATATAGAATTAGTTAAAAAGGGAATTAAAAACATTAAATTATTGGGAGTTGCCTTTCAAGCCAAAAAAGTTTTTATAATTGAAAAAGATTTAGACATTTAAATAGTAATAAAGGATGAGATTAATGAGTAAGCAAAAGAGAAGTTGTTGGATAACTTCTCTTTTTATATATTTCTTATTAAAAAATTAATTATCAATAATGTAACTAGAGATGATAAATTAAATGGTCCTATGATTATTCTTTTTGTTAAAAGTTTAAAAGGAGTTAGTATTTCGTGAATTAAAATGTAAAAATCGCTTTTATAAAAGTTTGTTATCATAAAATAAGATAAAAATATATCAAGCCATATAAATATTTTTACAATTGAAAGCATATTTTTAAATAGAATTAAAAGCATATATAATATATTATTCATAATAGCTCCTAGTTGTTGTTTAAACAATATTATATCATTTATATTAAAAATTAATGTTAAAAAATTAAATCAAATATCATTACTTGATCTTTAATTGAAATTACTAAATTTTACAAGTGTTATATTATATGTTAGCCTTATTATGATAAGTAATTAAATATTATTTAAATTTAAAATTAGTAATATAAATTGTAAGCTATAATTATAAATTTTTCTAAATACACAAAGAGAAGATTTGTATTCATAGAATATAGAATATGAAGAAATTTTAATTTTAAATTAGAGAGATTTAAAAAATTATAAGGGGGTGATTAAATGTTATTTTTCTTAAAACTGTTTTTGATACTAGTAATTGGATGTTTCAAAAATTCTAAAGAAATTAAACACAATTTAAAAGGCAATGACGATATAATAAAAATTTTTCAAAATGACGTAGAAGTTTTAATAAATTTCTTAGAAAATTTGAAAGAGAGAGATGAAATAAATAATTTAGACAATTATGGTATGTCTCTTATTCATTATTGTATTTTATATGGAGATTTAGAAAAATTAGAAATTTTATTAGAGAAAGGAGCAGATTTAAACCTAAAAACTTCTAATGGTAAAAATGTACTGTTACTTTGTTTGGAAAGAAAGGATTTAAATTCTGAAAAAAATGTACCCAATACTCCTAAAGATTCATTTTTAAATAGAAGAATTCTAAGTAATATAAAACGTGAATTTGCACATCATTTAATTTTCAAAAAAAATTTTAATGTTAATTTTTCATATAATAACTTAACATTTGAACAATACATAAATAGATGTTATCAAATAAGTTTAAAACTAAAAGAGAAGTCTAGCGAAGCTTTACATGATGTATATTTTTATGAAGATATCTTAAGGTTTTTAGAAAAAAGACGAAAAAATGATTCCTTAAATGTTTACGATAAATCTATAACTGAACCTTTACTTTCATCCTTACTCAATAATGATTTAGAAAACCTCAAAATTTATCTTAATGAATTCAATAAAGAAGAAGTCAAAAATATATATATTGATGGTAAGAATTTACTTCAAATAGCCATAGCAGGTAACTTTGTTGAAATAGCTAAATTTTTAATACCTTATTTTAACTTAAATGAGGTTCAAATAAATGAAATTCAATTTTCACATAGTGCAGCTTATTTTTTAAGACAAGAAATTTTAGTTGAACTTTTAAAAGCAGGTGCAGATCCAAACATGTTAGATTTTGGAAATGGCACTCCACTTTTTAATCTATGTAGCTATCATTCAGAGCATTTGAAAGATAACGAAAGAAAAGTTATAGTTGTAGATAACTTATATTTTATACCATTTGATTCTAATTTGTTTGAAGAGATATTGGATATATTAATAAAATATGGAGCTGATATAAATAAGGTTATTTCAAGTAAATTCAGTTGTTTAAGTTTAGCAATTTTAAATAATAATTTAAAACTAGTTGAAATATTATTAAATAGAGGTGCTGAAACTAACTTGAATAAGCTCTGTATGAAAAACAAAAATATTAAGAATTTAGATATTGAAGATCCACTAATAGTTTCAATAAAAATAAATAATGTTGAGATAACTGAAATGTTAATGAAGAGAGGAGCTGACACCTCTTCATTTGAATTTTACAATACATTATATTCTATTAGTCCAAGATCTAAAATGTTTGAAGTTATTTTATCTAATTTAAAAAAATTAACAATTTATCCCTCAATTGTAGAAAAGAAAGGAAATTTATTATTCAATACTTTACATTATTTTACCCTTCATAGTAATGAAAAAATTAATATAAATATAATAGAAAAATTAATAAAAGATTTCAAAGAAGATGTTAATTATATGGATAAAAATTTTACTCATCGTAGTTGCCTTCATGCTGCTATTCAAATTGAATCTCCTGAATTAGTTGAGCTGCTATTGAAAAATGGAGCAAAACCTAATATAAAGAATGCATCTTTCCAACCTTTATCGAG
>JAEWOZ010000114.1 GCA_023399505.1 Fusobacteriota bacterium
ACTGTACATTTTTAAGTAGGCTAAACGTGCATCAGCTAACGAAAATTCATACCAATTCCTAATCTTTTCTTATAATATTTCTTCAGGATATTCGTTGTTTGTCATTCCTTGAAGAATTATTAAACTATTTACCTCATTACCATTTATTGCCTCTTCTATGAAAGGCATAGCCTCTTTAGGTATCTTAGCACCTTCTGCTACAACAGGATTTATGCAAATCACTCTCCTTATTTTATTACTTTTAGATGCAATGTTTTGCACTATTAAACCAGACATGGAGTGACCTATTAAATCAAAAGATTTAACTTTAAATTTAAATTCTGACATTAAATCTAAAATATCGTTAGTTATCTCTTCTAAAGTATAAGAACCTTTAATCGTTTTTGATAGACCGTAACCTCTTAAATCTACAAAAACAAAAGTGTTTTTATCTTCATCTAAACATTTTATAAGATTAGTATAATTTTTCGAATCAGAAAACCAATCATGCAAAACTATGACATGATTAGATCCTTTTCCTATAATTTTATGTCCTAACATTTTTATATCTCCAAATTATTTTTATATCTATTATACTATTTATATTTTAAAACAAAAAGAGCTGTTTGCTCTTATTTAACTAAAGATAGTATTAGAAGTTTTGATGATACATTTTTAAGTTGTTCTTTAGTTTTATGTAAAATTTTACTTTAAAAATCTAAATCTTTGTCAATTTTTTTAAAATTAAAAAAGAGGTTTATCTGCCTCTTTTCGCCTTAACAATTTTCAAAGCATTATCATACTTGAAAACAGAATAAGCTATTAATTTATTTTTTAATCCTTTAAATTTACTAATATTTGAAACTAATGCTCTTCTTTTTGGATTTCTTTCTCCAAAAAGATCGTCTAGTCCAAGTAAGTAATCTTCTCCATACTCATCTTCAAGTTTTGTTACTTCATCTAAAATTTCTTGAGATAGTATCTTTACAAGATGATCACCTAGTAATAGTTCATCTTTTGCTTCAAGAGATAAAGATGAAGGAGTTATTCTTGACTTTGTATCTTCTAATTCTTTTATTCTTTTATTTATATTATCTTTTCCTTTTTGGCTAGTTGTATTTTTAAGTTGGTATTTTAAATCAGCTATTTTTGATTCTACTCTTTCGTATTCAGTTTGATTATTGTATTTTCTTGATGGAACTGGCTCTTTAGGAACTTCAGTAGTTTCATCCCAAATCTTGTAAGGGGTAGCTGGTGGTGGAGTAAGAGTTCCATTAGCTAACTTTTTAAGTGTCTCTTTTGAAAGTGAATTACCGACACCTTTTTCTAATTCATTTATTAAATCTTCATCTTTTCCATCTTCATTAAACAGATCTTTTAGTGCATCATAAATCTCATTATCTATTATTTGATCTAAATTGTTCAATTGTAGTTGTTCTATCTGCTGCTTTAGCTTTGCTATTTTTGCTTCATCACTAGATGAAGTTGCAGCTAATTCTTGTTTTAGTTTATTTATCAAATTAATCTCGTTTGCTTGATTATCGAACAATATGTCCCCTATTTCACCTTTATCTACGCTCATATCTTCCAATGAATTAATCAACGATGAATTGGAACAAGACATTACTATTAAAGGTAATAAAATTAATTTTTTCATTTTCTCTCCTATTTAGTTTTTCAATAAAGTTTTACTTATTAAATTATAAAAATCAAATTTTTTTATTCATTTTTAATACAATTTTAAGATATTTAACTATAGATTGAGAGATATAGTAAAATAGTCTAAAAAATAAGGATATGAGATGGAAAGCATATGATAGTTTAAAGAGTAAGGTGATAGGATGGTTATTAGGAAAAAGGGATGATGATAGTTGTAAGAAGCTGATAAGTAGCATGGGAATAGAAGATGAGACATTTATAACATACAACCGGGAAGGATACATTAGAATAATACCAAGAGAACAGTACATGATAGGTAGGATATATACAGTAGGTATGGAGCAAGATAATAGTAATATCACTTTACTTCTCTAATCATTCTGATTTTCTCTTAATAATACTCATTTCATAATCTTTGGTTAAATGTCTCTAGTTTTTTTATCTAAGATAAAAATTTTCTTGCCTTGAAAAGCAATACCTAGAGCTAATATATTTTTTATCCCTCTATTTAGCAACTCAGTTGTATACCTCTTTTCTTCTATTTGCTTAATTGCATCTTCTGCTACTTTTTTTAGTTTATCCTCTTTGTCTTCCTTATCTAATATTTTGATTTCTATTATATATGCTAACCTGTTTTTATCATATGGAATAATTGCTAAATCATATCTGCCATTGCCTGATTCTCTATTACTTTTTACCTCATATTCATTGTATAAATATGCTAGTAGTCCTATTAACATGTTATGATAAGAATTTTCTGATATCAAGTCTTGATTACTTGATATATTCATTATTATCCACTCGATTCCTTTTTTAAATAATTCTATATTACCTTCTTTTATAGCATCTACTATTTTTAATGGATCTTTACTAACTTTAGCAAAAAAACTCTTCATTATTGACCTATAGCAATTTTTTACCTCTTTGTTTGGTATTTCTAATGTATATACATTTTCATATAAGTTTGTGCATTTTAAATAACCACTAAATAATAATAGGCTCCAAAGATATTTACTGTTATCTAATCCACCGAATATTATGTTACTCTCTATTTCAGCCTTTATCTTTTTCCCTTTTATCAAATCTTCTAGATCTTCTTTTATAGATATAGCAGAGTTAAATAATAAATTCTCTATTAATTGAGTATTACCTGAGTTTACCCAGTATGCTTCTAAACTTCTACTTTGTACATAATTAACAATAGAAAAAGGATTGTAGATAACATTATCACCAAAAGTATAGCCATTGTACCATTCTCTTACCTCTTTTATTCTGGATTCAAGATTATAGTACTTAAGAATTTCTAACACTTCATCTTCTGTAAAACCAAACTTATCAGCAAAATCATTATCAAGTATAGTTCTTACTAATATGTTATTAGCCCCTGAGAACATAGATTCCTTAGATATTCTTAATATACCTGTTATTACTCCTTTGAAGAGATATTCATTACCCTTAAATGCACTTCCTATAAATATTTTCATGAAATTTATTATGTTATCATAAATCTCTTTATCATATATATCATTTAATATAGTGTCATATTCGTCTAATAGTATTACTACCTTTTTTTCATAATGTTTACACATATATTCTGATAATATTTTTAAACTATTCTCATAATGTTGAATAGAACCCTCTTCTTTAATTATTTTAGATATAATATCTTTATTAAATGGTGTTAATTTATCACTTTCTAGTAGGTAAGAATGCTCTTCATACAATTTACTTATTGCAAACTTAAAATCACCATATATCTTATTCCAAGATTTTCCTTTGATTTCTTTAAAAGTTAAAAATATAGTAGGATATTTGTTAAGATGTTTTTCAAATATGTTGCTTTTCTCTATCTTTAATTCTTTAAATAAATCTTTATTATTCTCACTTATATCAAAATAATATTTTAACATTGAAAGATTGAGAGTTTTTCCAAACCTTCTTGGCCTTGGAAGAAGTGTTACTTCACTTCCTTTGTTAAAAAGCTCTTCTATTAGCAGTGTTTTATCAACATAATATTTGTTCTCATTTATAAATAATTTAAAATCTGAATTACTTAGTTCTATCATTTTCATAGTCTCTTTCCTCCTTTCTTTAAATATACAATTAAAATATTTTATCATATATTAGAAAGGATATTTAATTAAAAGAATTTTATTCTTTCTAATATATAATTTAGAAAATATTTCTTGGAAGTCCAATAATTATTTTAAAAAAGTATAAAAAAATAGGATATATTATAGAATTAAAAGTTACTAAAGATTAAGAAATTTAAATTATAGATCAGAAGAGGCTATTGATCAAATAAAAAAAATAAATACTATATAGAACTAGTTAAAAAAGGTGAGATATTTAACCAAAGATTATGAAATGAGTATTATTAATAGAAAGATTAGAGTAATCAGAGAAATAAAATAGTATCAAAGATAGCTCTACCATCTCTATACTCCTATATATGCTGTTCTTTTGGTATTATTCTTCCTAATTATCTTTCATCAATACTTTGTCCTTGTTTCCTATACTATCTATCAGCTTCTTACAACTATCATCATCTCTTTTCACTAATATCCATCCTATTACCTTACTCTTTAAACTATCATATGCTTTCCATCTCATATACTTATTTTTTTTGGACTATTTTACTATATCTCTCAATCTATAGTTAAATTTCTCACTTTTTTTACTCTATTAAAAGCTGTAATAGAATAGTTCATTAAAATAAATTTTATAATAGTAGTAGTATTGCAAAAAAATTAGAGAAATGGTATATTTATATCACTATTAATAAAAAGGTATAACATGAGCTCAATTAAGGTAAGACATTTTTTTACCTATTTAATAATTTTTTTTTTAGTTATAACTTTATAGCTTTTTTAAAAAGTTCTAAATTTAAAATAACTAGAATAGAAGTAGATAAAAAAGAGTATCAAAATTTTTTTAATCAATTCAAGGACAAAAATATTTTTTTCTTAAGCTTTAAAAAAATAAATAATTCTATAAATGACTCCTCTATTAAAGCAGTTCATTTTAAAAGAATTTATCCCAATACTCTTTCATTTAATATAGAAAAAAAAGAACCTTTTTTGAAAGTAATAAGTGGAAAAGACAAATATTTTGCAGATGAAAATGGAATATTATTCAACTTAAATTATGAATTTGATAAAAAAGTATTGAAAATAGATAATATCGATAAATTCAATGAGGCATTCAATTTTTCTAAGAGATACTTCTTAAGCTATGAGATAGATGAAATAGAATTTGTTTATTCAAAAAATTATCTTATAATCACAATTAATAATTCCAAAATATTTTTGGATTTGAGAGATAAAGAAAAGTTTTTCAACATAGCACTTAATGTATACAAAAAGTTAAAAGAAAAAAATATAAAGTTCAAAGAAATAGATTTAAGATATGGTTATGATCATATAATAATTAGATAATGGAGGATACATGTCAAGAAACATTTTAGTTGGAATTGATATAGGTACAACTAAGATTTTTACAGTAATAGCTAAACTATCTAAAGATAAAAACTCCTTTAAAATTCTAGGATACGGTTTTTCAAAATCAAATGGAATAAGTAAAGGTGTTGTTGTTGATGTAGAAGAGGCAACTTTTTCTATTGAAAAGTCAATAAAAGAAGCTGAAAAGATGGCAGGTGTAAAAGTACAAAGCGCTGCAGTAGGAATTTCAGGTAATCATATTGAATCTGTAACTACTCATGCTACCGTTACTGTGTCTAAGTATCCAAGAGAAATAACCTTAAGTGATAAGAATAAGCTTGAAGAGCTAATAGAAGGTAAAATAATAAAATTAGATAGACATATAATTCATAAAATTGCCTACAATTATAGAATTGATGATGGTAACATAGTAAAAAATCCTATTGGAATGGTAGGATGTAAGCTAGATGCAGATGTTCACATAGTTACTGGAATTGTAAATTCTATTGAATCTTTAATTAAATGTGTAAAAAGTTTAAATGTAAATGTAGAAGCAATAGCATTAGAATCTTTAGTATCTGGTAAATCTGTCTTAACTGATACTGAGAAAAAGATGGGTTCAGTTTTAGTAGATATAGGTGGAGGTACTACTGATATAGCTGTATTTAAAAATGATAAGTTGATATACACAGATGTTCTACCTATAGGTGGCGAACATTTTACTCACGATATAGCGACTATTTTAAATATCGATCTTACAACAGCTGAGTATCTTAAGAGAAATTTAAAGAATTTCTTACAAAGTGGTGACAAAGATTTTATAGAAGTTTCTACATATAAAACTTCTAACGCCAAGAAAGTAAGTTTAAGTTATCTCAATTCTATAATAGAATCTAGAATTGAAGATATAATAGAACATATTAATAAAAGTATTTCTAAATCAAAATATATGAATATTTTAAGAAGTGGAATTATTATAACTGGTGGAGCTTCTAAAACTATAGGCTTGAAAGAAAAAGTAGAAAATGCTTTCAAAATTCCTACTAGAATAGGAATCCCTAGCTTGGAAGATAAACTTCCAGATGAATTAAAATCACCTGAAGCAGCAACCGTAATGGGATTATTATTATATTCATTAGACAAGAATGAGCAAAACACTTTTAAAAGAGAGGGTTCAAATAACAGAAAAGGTATATTTGGATCTATAAAAGATAAAATTAAAGCTCTTATTGATTCATTTCTAGAGTAGGAGGTAGAATGTCAAGATCTTACAAAGATTATAAAGATTACAAGGATAGCCCTGTAGCCAGAATAAAAGTTATTGGCGTAGGCGGTGCTGGCGGTAATAGTATTAATCAGATGATTGATAGCGGTATAAACGATAGACATATCGAAATACTAGTAGCTAATACAGATATACAAGATCTTCTAAAGTCCAAGGCAAAAACAAAAATCCAACTTGGTGAAAGAATTACAAAAGGACTAGGTGCAGGTGCAAATCCTGAAATAGGAAAGCTTTCTGCAGAAGAAGATAAGGACAAGATAAAAGCAGTACTAGAGGGTACAGACTTACTATTTATAACTGCCGGTATGGGTGGAGGAACAGGTACAGGAGCTGCACCTGTTATAGCAAAAGTAGCAAAAGATTTAGGAATTTTAACTGTAGGTATTGTTACTAAACCTTTCTCTTTTGAAGGGCAAAAGAGAAATAAAAATTCTGGAACTGGTTTAAAGGACCTAGCAGATAATGTAGATACTTTAGTGGTAGTTCCTAATGATAAGTTATTTGAATTACCTAACAAAAATATAACTTTAATAAACGCTTTTGAGGAAGCTAATAATATTTTAAAAATAGGTATTACAGGCGTAGCAGATTTAATAACAACCCAAGGGTTCATTA
>JAEWOZ010000020.1 GCA_023399505.1 Fusobacteriota bacterium
AATTTTTGATATGGGACATCCTTTCGCACTTATTCTCTATTTCGCTTTAGTTTTATTCTTTACATTCTTTTATACTTCTGTAATTTTCGATCCTGAAAAGATAGCAGAGAATTTAAAGAAAGGTGGAGGAGCTGTACCAGGAGTAAGACCTGGAAAAGAGACAGTAGAATATTTAGAAAAGATAATAACTAAAATTACTTTTGGTGGAGCACTTTTCTTAGCGTTTATTGCAATATTTCCATATGTGATGAGCAGATTATTTGGTTCCTCTTTTGGTATTGGTGGTACTGGGATACTAATAGCTGTTGGTGTTGCAGTGGAACTTCTTCAACAAATAGAAGGTGCCCTCTCTATGGAAGAATATAAAGGATTTATTTAGGAGTGTAAATGTATTTAGTTTTATTAGGTCCTCCAGGCTCAGGAAAAGGTACTTATTCTAAAAAGCTTGTTGAGCAATTTGGATTTTACCACTTCGCTACAGGAGATATTTTAAGAAGTAAAAGAGATCATCCTCTTATAAAAGAATATATAGATAAAGGAAAATTTGTTCCTGCTTCTATATTATTAGAAGTACTAGAGCAATCTTTAGAAACTTTGAAACATAAAAATGTAATTCTTGATGGTATTCCTAGGAATATTGAACAAGTTGAACTATTAGATAACTTTCTAAAAAAGTTAAATGGGAAAGTTGATGCTGTATTCGGATTCAATATTGAGAAAGAACTACTTATAGAAAGAATACTAAATAGATTAGTATGTTCAAATTGTGGAACAGTTTATAATTTGAAATTTAGACCACCTCGTCAAGAGAATTTATGTGATGTATGTGGAAAACAAATTATAAGAAGAGAAGATGACACACGTGAAACTCTATCCAGAAGATTTGAGACTTACGAATATCAAACTAAACCTTTAATATCTTTTTATAAAGAGAAAGGTTTATACAAAGAGTTTGATGTATCTAAAAATATCCAAACTATTTGGAGAGAGATAGAAGCATTTATGAAGGAAAAGCTATGATAAATATTAAGAGCCCTCATGAAATAGAAATAATGAGAGAGGGTGGTCAAATATTAGCTTCACTTCTAGACGAATTTATCGTTGATAAACTCGAAATAGGAAAATCAGCTTTTTTTATAAATGAACTCTGTGAGAATTACATTATCTCTAAAGGAGCCATTCCAATATTAAAAGGCTACAGAGTTAAAAATTTAGTTTTTCCCTATGCAATATGTTTCTCATCAAATCAAGAAGTAGTACATGGCTTTCCTACTAAAAATAAGATTATAAAAGAGGGAGACATTATAACTATTGATGTTTGCATAAAATGGAAAGGGTACTTTCTAGATGCAGCAAGAACGTATGCAATAGGAAAAATGGAAGAGAGAACATCAAAACTTTTAAATATTACAGAAGCTTCGCTTCAATTAGCTATTTCTAAATGTATTATTGGTAACAGAATAGGAGATTTATCAGCTTCAATTCAAACTACTATAGAAAAAAATGGATTTTCGGTTGTAAGAGATTTTTGTGGTCATGGTATTGGAAGATCTCTTCATGAAGAACCGCAAGTTCTTAATTTTGGGTCATCAGGATTAGGGCCTAAAATTGAAGAAGGAATGGTATTAGCAGTTGAACCTATAGTTAATATGGGTTCATCAGAAGTAATAGTCCTTGAAGATGGATGGACAGTTAAGACACTAGATAATAGCTTATCATGTCATTTTGAAGATACAATAGCTATTACTTCTAGAGGTCCAGAATCATTAACAAGAATTAAGAAGGAGGCCTAATGGCTAAGGATGATGTAATAGAGCTCGAGGGAACTATCCAAGAAATTCTCCCCGGAGCTAAATTTAAAGTTTTGTTAGATAATGGAAAAATTTTAACTAGCGTTATTTCAGGAAAAATGAGAATGAATAATATTAAATTAGTTCCTGGTGATAAAGTAAATGTTGAAGTCTCTCCTTATGATCTCTCAAAAGGAAGAATAACTTACAGAAAGAAATAAGGAGTACACTTATGAAAGTCAGAGCGTCAGTAAAAAAGATCTGCAATAAATGTAAAATAATAAGAAGAAAAGGACGAGTTTGTATTATATGTGAAAATCCTCGTCATAAACAAAAACAGGGGTAAAGAAAGGAGCTTAACTTGGCTAGAATAGCAGGGATAGATATTCCAAAAAATAAAAGAGTAGATATAGCATTAACTTATATATACGGAATTGGAAGAGTAAATTCCAGTGAAATATTAGAAAAATCAAAAGTAGATCCGTCTATAAGAGTTAAAGATCTAACCGATGAGCAAATTGGTATTATAAGAAAGATGATAGAAGATAATTATCTAGTAGAAGGTAGTCTTAGAAAAGAAGTTCAAACTAACATAAAAAGATTAATGGACATTAGATGTTATAGAGGTGTTATGCACAGAAAAGGGCTTCCTGTGCGTGGCCAACGTACTAAAACAAATGCTCGTACAAGAAAAGGTCCAAGAAAAGGCCCTGTGAAAAATAAAGAAAAGGCTAAAAAATAAGAAAGGGTAACAGCAGTGAATAAAAAAAACACTACAAAAAAGAAAGTTTATAAAAATGTGGCACAAGGTGTTGCTCATATAAATTCCACTTTCAATAATACAATTGTAACTATAACTAAAGAAAATGGGGACACTATTTGTTGGAATAGTGCTGGAAAATCTGGATTTAAAGGTACTAAGAAAAGTACTCCATTTGCTGCTCAATTAGCTGCCGAAGTAGCTGCTAAAGAAGCAAAAGAACATGGTATTCAAAAAGTTGAAATTAGAGTCAAAGGCATAGGTTCAGGAAGAGAAGCTGCAATAAGAGCTATCCAAGCAGCAGGGATTGATATCCTTTCCATAAAAGATATTACTCCAGTTCCGCATAATGGATGTAGACCACCTAAAGCTAGAAGATTATAAGAGAGGAGAAATAAATGGCTCGATATACAGGACCGTCTTGCAGGCAATGTAGAAATGTACTGGAAAAATTATATCTTAAGGGAGAAAAATGTTATACTCCAAAGTGCCCAGTAGCAAAAAGAAAAACAAAACCTGGAGAAAATAGATCAAAAAACAAACCTTCAATATTTGCTGTACAACAATTAGAAAAACAAAAAGTAAAATTTATGTACGGACTTTTAGAAACTCAATTCTATAGATATTTTACAGAGGCTAGTTCAAAAACAGGTGCAACTGGTGAAAATCTTTTATCATTCTTAGAAAGAAGATTAGATAATGTAATATATAGATTAAGAATAGGAAAATCTAGAAAGCAAGCTAGACAAATGGTAAGACATGGAAATGTTTTAATCAATGGAAAGAGAGTAGATATACCTTCCTATAGAGTAAGCATTGGTGATAAAATCAGCTTATTAAATAAAGAAGTTGTAGATAAAGAAGCTTTCAAACAGGTTGTTGTTCCTAGTTGGCTTAAACTAGAAAAAGAAAAAATAGAAGCAGAAGTAGTACAACTACCTAAAAGAGATGCAATAGATTACGAAGTAAATGAAAAGTTAATTGTTGAATTCTATTCAAGATAATGAAATGAGAGGTGACCGTGTTAAAGATAGAAAAAATTTCTTCCAATATTAATGCAAAGGAAGAGCTCTTTAGCCCTTATAAATCTCGTTACATTCTTGAACCTTTATATAGAGGCTATGGCCATACTATAGGCAATAGTCTTAGAAGAATTTTACTCTCTTCAGTTCCTGGTACCGCGATAAAAGGTATTAAGATAGAAGGAGTAGTAAGTGAATTTTCTACTATAGAAGGTATCAAAGAAAATGTAGTAGATGTTATATTAAATATAAAAGGTTTAGTAATTAAAGCTAAAGATAATACAGAAAAAGTTGCTAAACTATTAGTAAAAGGTCCTGCTATTGTTACAGGAGCCGATATAAAAACAGACAGTACGTTTGAAATAATGAACAAAGAGCATGTTATTGCTACTTTAACAAAAGGTATTACATTAGAAATTGAATTTCTAATAGATACCGGAGAAGGATTCGTAGTTTCAGATGATGTTGATAAGGAAAAATGGCCTGTAGGTTTTCTTCCTGTCGACGCTTTATATTCACCTGTTATAAATGTAAGTTATAAAGTAGAAGATACTATGGTAGGAAGAATAACTAATTTTGATAAATTAATTTTAGATGTTGAAACCAATGGTAGTGTAGAAACTAAAGAAGTTATGAGTTATGCAGTTGAACTTTTAAATAGACATTTAACACCTCTTCTTAACATAGGAAATAGAATGGAATATTTAAGAGATGAGAATGTTGAAGCTACTTTAGAATTAGTTGATAATGAAGAGAATAAATTACCAGATCTTAAAATAGAATATTTAGATCTTTCAGTTAGATCATATAATTGTTTGAAAAAACATGGTGTTGATAATCTAAGAACTTTGGCTAAAATGAAAATAAAAGATCTTCTAGGTATAAAAAATCTAGGTAAAGGATCTTTAAACGAGATTATAAACAAAGTTAAAGAATATGGGGTAGATTTAGAAAAAAATGATTAATTTAATAAAAAGGAGATCAAATGCGTCATAATAATGCATATAGAAAGCTCGGTAGAGACACAGCTCATAGAATAGCTATGTTAAAAAATCTCTCTCGTTCATTAATTAAAAATGATAGAATAGAAACTACCTTAACTAGAGCAAAAGAATTAAGAAAATTTGTTGAAAAGATTATTACCTTAGGAAAAAAAGGACAATTGCATCATAGAAGAATGGCCTTCGCAAGTTTAAGAGATAATGAATTAGTAGCAAAGCTATTTAACGAGATAGCACCAAAGTACAAAGACCGTGCTGGTGGTTACACAAGAATTATAAAAACAGCAATAAGACGTGGAGATAGTTCTTTAATGGCTATCATAGAATTGGTTTAGGAGGAATTAATGTCAACAATAAGTATGAAGAATTTACTTGAATCTGGAGTACATTTTGGGCATAGAACTGATAAGTTAAACCCAAAGATGAAAGAATATGTATATACAGTAAGAAACGGAATACATATAATAGATCTTCAAAAAGCAAGTAAACTTATAGATGTTGCTCATGAAGCTTTAAAAGAAATTGTAAAAAAGGGTGGCAAAGTTCTATTTGTAGGGACAAAAAAGCAATCTCAAAAAGTAATTGAAACTGAAGCTTTAAGAAGTGGTTCCTTTTACATTATATCTAGATGGCTTGGTGGAACTTTAACTAATCAACCTACAAT
>JAEWOZ010000049.1 GCA_023399505.1 Fusobacteriota bacterium
CTAATATAGATAAAAGAAAGGACAAAGGTTGGACAGCATTGATGCTAGCCTCCCAGAATGGAAATATAGATGTAACAAGATTATTACTAGAAAAAGGTGCTAATATAGATGAAAAAGAAAAGGATGGTTGGACAGCATTAATAATAGCCTCACAGCATGGCTATACAGAAATAGTTAAACTACTAATAGAAAAAGGTGCTAATATAGATGAAAAAGAAAAGGATGGCCGGACATCATTAATGCTAGCATCGCACGAGGGTTATATAGCAATAGTTAAACTACTAATAGGAAGAGGTGCTAATATAGATAAAAGAAGTGACGAAGGTTGGACAGCATTGATGCTAGCCTCCCAGAATGGAAATATAGATGTAACAAGATTATTACTAGAAAAAGGTGCTAATATAGATAAAAGAAAGGACAAAGGTTGGACAGCATTGATGCTAGCCTCCCAGAATGGAAATATAGATGTAACAAGATTATTACTAGAAAAAGGCGCTAATATAGATAAAAGAAATGACAAAGGTTGGACAGCATTGATGCTAGCCTCCCAGAATGGAAATATAGATGTAACAAGATTATTAATAGAAAAAGGCGCTAATATAGATGAAAAAGATAACAAGAGCTGGACGGCATTAATGCTAGCTTCTCATAGGGGCCATATAGAAGTAGTTAAACTACTAATAGAAAAAGGTGCTAATATAGATAAAAGAAATGACGAAGGTTGTACAGCATTGATGCTAGCCTCATACTTTGGTAATATAGAAGTAGTTAAACTACTAATAGAAAAAGGTGCTAATATAGATGAAAAAGAAAAGGATGGTTGGACAGCATTAATATTAGCCTCACAGGAGCGTCATGTAAAAATAGTAAAAGCATTAATAAAAAGAGGCACAAATATATATGAAAAAGATAATTTAGATAAAACAGCTCTTATTCACACGGGTAAGTGGTTAGAAGATTCAAAAGATAAATATAAGAAAGAAAAATACATAGAAATAGCATATATGATAATAGGGAAGAGCGCAGAAGATTATATTCAATTATTTATATCCTTAAATAAAGATTTTGAAGTTAAACAGGAAGTAAAAGATGAAGTACATGACTATATTACTCTTCTTTATTCTTTACAGAAATTACCTATAGAGCTATTCGAAGAGATTATTAAGAAACTTTAATTAAAAATTTATTTTAATGTGCTTAATTGAAGTTTGCAATATAAGGAAAAAGGGAATTCTTTTAAGAAAAAGTAGAAGAAGATAAATTGAAAGAAAAGTTAGAGTATTTAATGAGCTAAATAAGAGAGATATGAAAATGAACTAAGGAGAAAAAGGTTCAATGAATATAACTTAATATATATAGGAATGGTACTTGAAGTTAAAGAGGTTTTGTCAAATAACAGAAATTATAATCAATAAAATTTAATAAAAAAATTAACTTATTTTACAAAAGTTTATTAACATGTTACTTTTTATATTAAATTATAATTTACATCGTTTTTTGGATATAACTTCGGAAAAAGTATGCTATTATAATTTTATAACTAAATCTCAAGAGTTAAGGTGAATGCTGTAGGTAAAGAGAGTTTACAAGCATTCAATGAGCTTAAAACTCAAGTCCTTAAATTTTCAAATGTATTCTATACAAAAGTAAAACACATGCTATAAGCAAGCAAAGAAAGTTTGGCCTTTAGAGTTATGTTTATATATAAGGGACGATGTTAGTAATATTAGTAGCAAGTATTAGAAATTGTTAGAAAAGAAATCATAATTAAAGATTTAGACATTATCTTACATTAAAATTATTTAAAGTATCTAAATTAAAGCTTAAAGATATAAATAAAGATTCAGAGTTAGCTATAATGATTAGCAAAAACAGATAAATTTAATAAATTAATAAGGATTGGTGCCAAGGTTAGTTATAAATTTAAAATAGTAAATAAGTTTTAAAATAAAGGCTAATAGCAGAGATTAGATATAATAAAAGTATAATCATAAAGAAGATTAGATTTAAATTAGATTGTATTAAAATATATTATCCAAATTTAGAGGATTTAATTATTACATAATATACTCGATCTCGTATTACTAAAAAATATTGTAGCTTATTTACAACTAATTTAACATTTTTTGATATAAATATGAATATTAACGAAGGAGTAAAATTGAAAATAATAATAATGACATTAATTCTCATAGGAAATAGTTGTATTAAAAATACTAGTAAATTGAATAAAGTAAACAAAGATATAGATGATGATTTAGTAAATGCAGCCATTAAGGGTAAAAAAATTGATGTGGCAAATTTATTAAAAAGAGGAGCTGATGTTAATCATAAAAATAATCTTGGCAATACAGCATTAATGGTAGCTTGCCGAAGTAATTATATAGATTTAGCAAAATTATTGCTAGAAAAAGGGGCTTATATTAACGAACATACCAAACACTTTAATGCATTAACTATAGCGGCTATAAATGGTTATGAAGAGTTAGTAAAGTTATTAATAGAAAAGGGAGCTGACGTTAATCATAAAAACACTTTGAGTAATACAGCATTAATGTATTCAAGTAATAAGATAAAAGAAGTAAAAATTGAAAAAAGAGATAATTACATAAATATAGCGCGTGTGCTGATTAAAAGAATAAGAGACAACTATATAAATTTATTTATTTCTCTAAACAAAGCTGAAAATAAAGAACATCATGCCCTAATTATACATGAGATAAAAAATTGTATCGACTTATTCCATAATATTTTACTACTTCCTACAGAGTTATTTTTTTACATCATTTCTTTTATTGACTTACACTAATATAAAAATAATAAACGAAAATAACATCTAAATCCCATGATTTAATACATATAAAGGTATTTGATTAAATATTTTAGTAAGATTAGGCATTGGAATAAAATACTAAAAAAATGTATATGAGAAAAGAACAGAAAATTTTTATTAACAATACATTAAAATTTTACTTATAACAGTTTATTAGATAAGAATTAAGGAAGAAATGATAAAATTTTAAAGAAAAAATTAAATTAGCTAAATTTTAAGATTAATAAGAAAAACTTAAAGAAAAGTATATAGAAATAGCGTACATAATAATAAGCAAGAGGACAAAAGATTATATAAGTCTTTTTATATCTCTAGATAAAGATCTTAAAATTGCTCAAGAAATAAAAGATGCAGTGCCATCATTATATTAATCTCCTTTATTCGTTACAAAAAATGCCTATAGAAATATTTGAAGTCGTTAAGAAAATTTAATTAGAATATCAGTAAAGTTAGATTAATCAATAATTTAAATACGAAATATTAAGATAGGCCTAGATGGAAAATTTAAATAATAAATAGCCATTTGAGTAGCATTCGAATGTATTGAAATTTTTTTAAGATAAAGAAACATAAATGCTGGATTTTTTAAAGAAATCAGATAATATTATTTTTAATATTATCTCTAACTAAACAGGTACCTAAAATCTAATTCTATTATTTAAGCTATTGAAGTTTATAATTGTCAAAAAATATGTTAGTATATTTTATAACCAAATTTTAATAATTAAGGTGAACACCATGGATGAAAAGAAGTTACAATTATTCGATGAGCTTAGAGCGCAAATCCTTAAATGCGTAAAATGTCCTCTATACAAAACTAGAACACATGCGGTGCCAGGTGAAGGAAGCTTGGCCTCTAAAGTTATGTTTATAGGTGAGGGGCCAGGTGAAGACGAAGATTTGCAAGGTAGACCTTTTGTAGGAAGGTCAGGACAACTGCTAACTAAAATTATAGAATCGGTAGGATTAAAAAGAGAGAATGTATATATAACAAACATTGTTAAATGTAGGCCTCCTGGAAATAGAAATCCAGAAGAGATAGAAGTAGTAACCTGTTGTACAAATTATTTAGAAGCTCAAATAGCTTTACTTAATCCTAAGATAATTGTTACAGTAGGGGCCATCTCAACTAAGTGGATTTTGAGAGATCAAATAGGCGAAAAAGAGGGTATAACAAAAATAAGAGGAAAGATATATGATTGGAGAGGTATTAAAGTTATGCCAATACTTCATCCAAGCTATCTCTTAAGAAATCCTAGTACTGAAGAAGGTAAACCTAAATGGCTTACATGGCAAGATATGAAAGTAATTAAAGAAGAACATGATAAACTATAAGGAGCAAGTGAAAAATGGCTGGTCATAGTCAATTTGCTAATATAAAGCATAAAAAAGAAAAAGAAGATGCAAAACGAGCTAAAGTTTTTACAAAATTAGCTCGTGAAATTACAGTAGCTACAAGAGAGGGTGGAAAAGATGCAAACTTTAATCCTCGTTTAAGACTTTCTATAGAGAAAGCTAAAGAGGCTAATATGCCTAAAGATAATATAGAAAGAGCCATTAAAAAAGGTGCAGGAGAGCTTGGCTCTGAAATAATAGAAGAGGTAAGATACGAAGGTTATGCTCCAGGAGGAGTAGCTGTAATAGTCGATGCAGTAACTGATAATCGAAACCGTACTGCCTCAGAAGTGAGACATGCATTTAATAAAAATGGTGGATCCTTGGGCGAAACGGGATCAGTTTCTTGGTCTTTTAAAAAATTAGGAATTTTTGAAATTGAAAAAGAGAATGTTATAGAAGAAGAGATAATGGAATTCGCTTTAAATAATAGTGCAGAAGATTTTAAAGTAACAAGCGATTCATTTATAATAGTATGCACACCTAACTCTTTTTATAGTTTTTCTGAAAATTTGGAAAAAAGATTTAAAATAAAAAACTCATCTATTTCTATGATTTCTAATAATTTAATTAATTTAGAAGGAGAAGAAAAAGAAAACGTTCTTAATTTAATAGAAGCTCTAGAAAGTCTAGAGGATGTACAAGAGGTATATTCAAATTTAGAAAATTAAGGACTTGAAGGCTAGGAAAAGCTTTTAAGTCTTTTTATAGTTAGATGAAGAGGAAGTGAAGTTATGGATTACAATTTATTATATTCAGAATTGAAAAATTTAAAAATAAAAGGTATAGGGCCTATAGTTTTAAAGAAGCTTCAAATTTTAGAACTATATACTCTGTATGATCTTTTATATAATTTTCCAAGAGATTACGAAGATAGAGGAAATGTAAAAAAGATAGCTGATTTAGTCCCGAATGAATTTGCAATAATAAAAGGAAAAATTACAAATGTAAATTTACTTAAAGTTAAAGGAAATAAAGTTATATTTAAAGCTTTTATTTCTGATGATACAGGTGTTTTAGAGCTTGTATGGTTCCAAATGCCTTATTTGAGAAGTGTTTTAAGTATAGGAAAAGAAGTTTATATATTTGGCGATGTAAAATTAGAATTTGGAATGAAAATGGTTAATCCTGAGTATAGCTTCGCTAAAATAGATGAAGGCATTTTTCCATTGTATAATTTAACTAAAGGTATAAGTCAAATTACTCTAAGAAAAATAATGACTAATGTTTTAAGCTCTCATTTAGAGATTGCGCAAGAAAATTTACCTCAAGAATTATTAAAAAAATACGATGTGCTAACTCGAAAAGAGGCTCTATTAAAAATCCATTTTCCTGAGAATAGAAAAGATATAGAAGATGCTAAAAGAAGATTTGCAATTGAGGAACTCTTCATCCTTCAAATAGGAATAAACAGAAAAAGGTACGAGATAGATTATTCAGAACATCCTGTATATGAAATTGAGGATAAAAAGTCTCTAGTTAAAGAGTATCTTTCAAAGCTTCATTTTACTTTAACTAATGCTCAAAAGAAAGTAATTAAAGAGATATACGATGATATTAAAAAGGGCAAAATAGTAAATAGACTATTGCAAGGAGATGTTGGATCAGGAAAATCTGTAATAGCTTTTATAATGCTTCTTTATATGGTTGAAAATGGTTACCAAGGAGCTTTAATGGCCCCTACTGAAGTTGTTGCAGAGCAACACTATTTAAATATTCATCAAATTTTTAAAGAACTAAATGTTAATGTAGAATTAATGACTGGTAGTACTAAGCTTAAAGAAAAACAAGATATTTTGGCTAGATTGCATAAAGGCGAAGTAGATATTTTAGTTGGTACCCATGCTTTAATTTATGATTATGTCTCTTTTAAAAATTTAGGTTTAATAATTATAGACGAACAACATAAATTTGGAGTTAATCAAAGACAACAATTAAGAGAAAAAGGTATCATTTCTAATTTAATAGCAATGAGTGCTACGCCTATTCCAAGATCTCTGGCTCTTACGCTGTATGGTGACCTAGATGTATCTATTATAGATGAACTTCCACCAAACAGATTGCCAGTTGCTACTAAAATTGTTAGCAATAAAAATGATTTGCAAAAAGCTTATGAATTTATAAGACAAAGGATACATGCAGGAGAACAATGCTATATAGTATGTCCTTTGGTAGAAACTTCAGAAAAACTTGATTACAAAGCTGTTGAAGAGATAGCATTAGAACTTAAAGAGAAAGTTTATCCAGAATATTTAGTAGAACTTTTACATGGAAGAATGAGACCTATAGATAAAGAGTTAATAATAAAAAGGTTTAAAGAAAATAAGATTAATATTTTGGTCTCTACTACCGTTATAGAAGTAGGAGTAGACGTCCCTAATGCTTCTGTTATGATGATATTTAATGCAGAGAGGTTTGGCTTAGCTCAACTTCATCAAATGAGAGGTAGAGTAGGAAGAGGAAATACAAAATCTTATTGTTTGTTAGTAAGTAATGTTATTAATAATGAATTAAGTTTAAGAAGACTAAATATATTAGTTGAAACAAACGATGGTTTTAAAATAGCTGAAGAAGACTTGGATATTAGAAAACCAGGTGAAATATTCGGGACAAGGCAAAGTGGTGTATCTGACTTGAGATTCTTAGATTCTTTAAAAGACATAAAGAGTATTAAATTAACTCGTGATGAGGCAATTGAATACTTGAAAAGAACTAGAGGAAAAGTTGAGAATCCTCATCTTCAAGTAGATATAGATAAAAAATTTAAAACACTCTCTTTTATGAATTAGTTTTGATTTTAAGAAAAACTAAGTATTTACCTAGGATTAGAAATTTGACAAGGAAATACCATTCATGTTAGCCTTTTAATTAATTTATCCCTAAATTAAGAAATGAGGCAAAGAGATTTATCTAATTTTGAAAGCAGAAGCTTTAAAAAAATTAAATTAAAATTTGGATATTTTGGTAATATAATTACTAAAACCATTTAATAATGAATATATAAATTTAGATAAGGAGCAAATAATGAAATTGAATTTTAGAACTACAGTTCTTTATGTTAAGGATGTAAAGGAATCTATAAACTTTTACGAAAAAGCATTTGGGTTTGAAAGAAAATTTATAGCTGAAGGTGAAGTTTATGGAGAGCTAAACATTGGTAATACTAACATTGGTTTCTCTAAAGAAGAGTTTGTTAAAAACAATATTATAAGAACTGATTTCCATAAAAATAGTATGGAAAAGATCCCTTCAGGTTTTGAAATAGCTTTCGTTTCAGAAGATGTAGAAGAATCTTTTAAAAAAGCAGTAGATGCAGGAGCTCAAATTATATTAAAGCCCACTAAAATGCAATGGGGTCAAACAGTAGCTTACCTAAGAGATATAAACGGAATTATAATTGAAATTTTTAATGAAGTTTCTAATTTCAATAAATAAATTTAATAGAGAAGCTTTTAATTAAGTACTTCTCTATTTTTGCTATTAATAAATTTTTATTGTTTTAGCATATTTTTATATTTTCTTTGATAAATATTTTTACAAATGTTAAAATACTTCACACATAGGTTAAAAGAGCTTTCGAATAATATAAATTAGTTATTTTATTAAGGAGAAATAAACATGATATTAATAC
>JAEWOZ010000017.1 GCA_023399505.1 Fusobacteriota bacterium
CCCATATTGTCATAAGCAACATCTGCTCTTTTTATTGAAGAACCTGTCATCAAAGTTTCACCTAAAGTTCCATTTCTATTAACAATTTTGAACTCAAGTAGAGCAGTTTTTCCTATTATTGATACTGCTTCTTCTTCATTTTCAACTCCTGGAATTTCAACTAAAACTTTTCTAGTACCAACAATTTGTATATTTGGTTCTGCTACTCCTAAGAAATTAATTCTTCTCTCAATTGTATCTACTAATCTCTCTAAAGCTTTGTCATCTAAAGGTAAATTCTTATTTTCTTCTGCTTCTAAAAGAATAGATACTCCACCTTTCAAATCTAAGCCTAGTTTTGGTTTCTTATAAAATGTATAGTAAGTAGATAAAGCTGTTACTACAACTATAGCTAAAAGTCTATAAGCTAAATTCCTATTTAATATGTTTTTCATTTTTCCCTTCCTTTTTAAAAATTATTGCTCTAATTATACAACATTCTTTATAAATTGTGCAATACAAATAAATTATAAGTTTTACTATTATCAAAAAAGCTGCAAATAAAATTATTATTGAAGAAATCAAAAATAAGCTTAATAAAATAAAAGAAAAACAATTTTCTTGCTTTTCTTTTAAAGTGTTATAATTTTTTAATAATTTCAATAAATAAGTCCTGCGGTAATTTTAATAAAGAATTTAATAAGTTTATATGATCTTTCAATTCATCTGCAACTTTATTATAAACCTTACTTTTATTAATTGAGATGTATAAATCGATATATTTGTCTTCCATTCTCTTTATTAGTAAGTAAGCTATTTCTATGCATTTAGTAGCTTGCTTTCTATTTTTTATATTTTCAACTAAATAACCTAAAGCACCTATATTATAAAAATTTTTATAGTTAATCTCTGCTTTATTATTTAGAAGTATTTTTATTACTTCTATATTTTCTTCTTCAAAAGCATATGATAATGCTGTTTCATTATCATTATTTTCAAAATTAATATCAGCGCCATACTCTAATAAAATTTTTACTACTTTGTCATGTCCCTGTTCTGATGCAAACATCAATGCTGTTCCACCATCTCTATTATCAATTTTCTCTTCAGCTTCATCAACTATCTCACCATCACTATCTGCTTAATAAGAAGTATTTCGATAATAATGATTCACTAAGCTATTTTTTTCTTTAGAATTAATATTAGTACCATTCTCTAATAAAATTTTCATAACTTTTTCATGACCATATTTTGAAGCAAACATTAAAGCTGTCCAGCCATTTTTCTCTTCATTATCAACATTAGCTCCTGCCTTTATCAACAAATTAACTATTTCTTCATAGCCATTTAAAGATGCATGTGTTAATGCTTTATATGTCCTTTTCTATTAATGTTCTTGCTTTTTCTATATCACCAATCTGACAAGCAGTTATTAAATTTAAATCTTCATCAATACCTTTATTATTTATAATTAAGGTATTTGTATTTTTAAAACAATTTGTTATTATCAATAACATTATTATCTTTAAAATTTCCATTTTACTTTCCTTTTCTTATGTTTAGTGGCTTATTTATAGTTTATTTTTCTTTAATTCTAAGTAAGTTTGTAGTATCAAAGAAGCAGAAACACTATCTAATTTTCCTCTATAATCTTTGGATGAATATCCTTTTTCTATAAAACTACTTTTTGCAATTGAGCTTGTATACCTTTCGTCAATTTCATTAAACGAAATATCTTTGAAATTTTTCTCTAATTTTTCAGCAAATTCTCTTACTTTTTCAGCCTGTCTCTTCTCAGTCCCATCTAGGCTTTTAGGAACACCAAAAACAATTTCTTTTATTTCATACTCCTCAACTATTTCCTTTAAAATTTTCATATAATTTTCCCTTTTTATATCAATTACTTTAAAAGGAGAGGCTATTATCCCTAAAGGATCTGACATTGCTAATCCCAATCTAACATCACCTATATCTAACGCTAATATTCTCAAATTTATTAAAACCTTCTTTCGATTATTTAATAACTAATTAAAACATTTAATCAATTATTAGTCTACCTAATAATTGACTAGCTTAAACTTTTTATAACACCTTAATTTTTACTATTTTTTCATTCTACTCTTTTCTTTAATTTCTTTGTGTAAATGCTTTATAATCTCTTCAAAAATCTCTTTGGGCAATTTCTCTAAAGAATATAATAAATTTATATAATTTTTTAAATCTTTTCTTACATTTTGAGATGCTACTAAGCCCTTATTTAAGGATGTAAATAAGTTTATATAATCATTTTTCATCCTATTTATTATTAAATAAGCTGCTTTTATATACTTATTTCTTTTATTATTCTCTATACAATTTCTTAGTTTTCTAGCTATGCCTGTTAATGCAGTATTACTAAAATTATCTTTTTGATAGATGTTTACTCCTCTTTCTAATAATAATTCTAACATTTCAAAATGATCCTCTTTTAAAGCTAAATCAAAACATGAGGATCCATTCCTATCTACGTTATTAATATCGGCTCCTTTGTCCAATAATAAATTTACTATTTCTTTATAACCTTTCTCTGATGCATACAATAGCGGTGTACTCTTCATATAGCTAGAATGAATGTTTGCTCCTTTTTTCAGAAGCAATTTTACTACCTCTATGTAGCCTTTCATTGAAGCTTCAATAAGTGGTGTGTAACCCTCTCTGTTTTTTGAATCTACATCTTGAGTCATATCTATTAAACATCTCACTACATCTACATGTCCGTTTTTTACTGCATAATTTAATGCTACTCCATTTAAATGCTTTTTATTAACATCTGCTCCTTTTCCCACTAATAATTCTACTATCTCTGTACAACCATTTTCAGAAGCTAGAATTAATGCTGTAATATTATTTCTATTTTCATAATTGATGTCTGCTCCTGATTTTATTAAAATTTTTACTATATCTATATGATTATTTTTTGATGCATACATTAAAGGGCTATAATGTTTATTATAATCAAAATAGTCGACCTCTTTTTGAATTTTTATAAATATCTCTACTAAATTTAGATTACCATTCATAGCAGCGTATATTAATGGTGTAGAATAATCATCATCTCTTTTACTAATATCAAGCCCTAGCTCTAAAAGCTCTATAATTTTCTTTTTGTCATTTTCCTTAGTTGCTTTAAATAAATCTTCGTATAATTTTTCTAGAATATTTATATCTTTTCTAATAGCCTCCAAAATTTCTTTATTATCTCTAATATCTTTTATAATTTCTAAGTTATACAATTTTAATTTTGTACCTTCCATTAGTACAAAAATTGTAACTACATATCTTTTTTTCTCTTCTTCGTCTTTAGAATTTTTTATTTTCTTAATTACTTCATCTAAAGAACAATAACTACTAACATTAGTAGAATTAATATCTATTCCATTTTTTATTAATAAATTTAGCATTTGAGAATCACCATTACATAAAGAATAATACAAAAGTGCATTATCTTTATGATTAATATTTGCACCTAACTCTATTAATAGATTGGCAATTTCTGTATAGCCCCCTTTTACTGCTTCCATTAATGGAGTGCATTTATTTTTGTTTTCATAATTAATATCAGCTCCCTTTTCTATTAATAGCTTTATTATCTCTTTACTATTATCTCTCACAGCAAGTAATAAAGGGCTTTCATCTGTTTTAGTATTTGGAGCATTAATATCTACACCTTTCTCTATTAACAATTTTATTATTTTTAAATAGTCTTTCTCTGATATCGAAGAAGTTCTACCAAATTGGTTTATATCTCTTTCTCTTCTATTGCACAAACCTTTACTAGCAGCTAAAGTTAGTGCATTATTTCCAAAATTATCCATGTCATCAAACTTAGTGAATACCTCTACTAATGTCAGGGCGCCTTCTATGTTAACTCTATTTAGAGCTTCTGCAAGGGCTGTACTGCCATAAGCGGAAGAATGAAACTCCGTGTGCTTAAAATCAAGAGACGCTCCTGCTTTTTCTAATATTTTTACTATTTCCACTTTTTTATTTCTTACAGCAAGCATTAACGCTGTATCACCGCTTCGATCTATATCATTAATACTAGCACCTTTTTTTAATAACATTTTTACTATGTCCTTATAACCAATACGAGAAGCGCACATTAATGCTGTACCTAAATCC
>JAEWOZ010000013.1 GCA_023399505.1 Fusobacteriota bacterium
ACCTCTAAGCCATAAATTATTAACAAATTTTATAGATTCCTCTAAATTTTTGCTTTGCATTAAAGATAAAAATTGTTTTAAAATTGCACTTTCTACTAAACCTAAAGCCTGTTCAACTTTTTCTAAACTAATTAGTTCATCAGAATAGCAAGATGATATTTTTTCTAGAAATGTTATTGAATCTCTTACACTTCCTCCTGTCTCTTTAGAAATAAGATACAGAGCTTTTTCATCTATATTAATAGATTCTTTTTCTGAAATAAATTTCAACCTTTCAGCTATATTTTTCTCATCTAATAAAGAGAAATTATACCTCTGACAACGTGAAAGAATAGTTTCGGGAATTCTTTCAAATTCTGTTGTAGCTAATATAAATATTATATGTGAAGGTGGTTCTTCTAAAGTTTTTAATAATGCATTAAATGCCTCTTTAGTAAGCATATGTACTTCATCAATAATATATATTTTCTTTTTTCCAATTGAAGGTTTGTAGTTTACCTTTTCTTTCAACTCTCTTATCTCATCAATTCCTCTATTTGAAGCAGCGTCTATTTCTATTAAATCGGGAAATGAACCTTTAACAATGCTGATACAATTTTCACATTTATTACAAGGTTCATAATTATTTATGAGATTTTTACAATTTAAGCTTTTTGCTATTAGCCTTGCAATACTTGTTTTACCTAACCCTCTAGGTCCACTAAAAAGGTAGGCATGTGCAACTTTACCAGAAATAATGCTATTTTTTATAGCTGTTATTATATTCTCATTACCTGACAAGTCTTCGAAAACCTGCGGTCTATATTTTCTATATAATGTTTCATACATAATTATCTACCAAATTTATAGGGAACAATTACAATAACTTCAGCATTGATTCTGTTTTTACTTTTGTTATTTATTGCTCCTATTTTACCTTTGTATATAGCTTTTAAAGCAGCTTCATCTAGTATAGGATGTGCCTTTTCTGCAACAATTGCTTTAGTAATAGTGCCAGATGTATTTACACTTACTTTCAATTTTACAGTACCTTCTATTCCCTCTTTTTCTGCAGCCTTAGGATAAGAGAATTCAGGTTTTTTTATCCAAAAAGCATTCTCTAATTTCGAAGCTGCTTCTACTAAAGGTCCTTCCCCTTCTCTAGAATATGCAACTTTTGAATTAGAAATACCTTCATCAATATTAAATTCCCTATTTGAAGTTACAGGAAAAGTTTTCTTAGAGAAATTTTTATTTCCTGTTCTTTTATTTATTGAAGGAGAGTCGTTGCTAATAATCCTCTTTTCATTTTTTATTTGAAAAGTAGCATTTCCTTCAGGATTTGTTCTTATTTGAAAGTTATGTGTTCTATTTTGAAAGCTTTTTTGAGTTTCGCCTATCTCTTCTAGATCCTCTTCTGATAATAAAGGACCGACATCTTGAATTAAACTTCTCGTAGATGATTGGGATGGTGTAGCAACTTTTGAAAGAGGTGTTTTATTATTTGAACTAGAGGAACTTTTTCTTGGTGTTTCGCTAAAAGAACTTAGATCTAAAACTGTCTCTGCTAGATCTATTTTATGTCTTTCAGGTAGAGAACCACTATCAATTATGTACACCCAAGCTTTTAATATAAAAAAATGAACTATTAAAGATATAGTAAGTGAGGAAATTTTATTCATAACTACCTCTCTTTAATTGCTGCTAATTGTATCTCTTTGTAACCTATCTTTTTAGCTATACCTATAACTTGTACTACATAACCTACATCTAAATTTTTTTCAGCACTTATTACTAATATTCTAGTTTTTTTAAGAGAACTAGCTAGTTCTTTTTCTAAATTACTAGGTCTAATGATCTTTTCACCTATTTTCATATTTCTATTTTTGTATATCATTAATACTGTATCATGTCTAGTAACTTTATCTACTGTTTGAGACCTAGGTAAATTCTTAGCAGAAAATCCAGAGGTTAATTCAGAAAGTTTTGAAGTTGAGATGAAAAATATTAAAAGTAGAAAAACAATGTCTATTAAAGGTGCTATGTTAACTAAATCGAGTTGTTTTCTTTTTAATTTTCTTTTTTGATTAAAAGACATTTTAATCTCCTTTTATCATATGTAAAACTTCAAGAGAAGTGCTTTCCATTTCTCCTAATATTCTATCTATCTTGTTTGTCATATAACCATGAATCAAGGACAAAGGAACAACCACAAAAAGTCCTGCTGCTGTGGTTAGTAAAGCTTCCGCAATACCTCCTGATAAAAGTGAAGCGTCTGCGTTTCCTTCTATAGAAATAACATTAAATACTTTTATCATCCCTGTAACAGTTCCTAAAAGACCTAATAAAGGAGCTATTTGCATTATTAGGCTTATTAACCATAAGTTCTTTTCAAGTAAAGATGCTCTTTTTATTAAAGCCTCATTTATTTTATCAACTATAACGTCTTTAGGCTCTCCTGAATGGTTTAATATATAGTTTAATATTGAACTTACTGAGCTTTTCTTAGAGACTATATAAGCTTTTGCCCCATTTAAATCATGTCTATTTAAAAAGTTTTTTATTTCATTTTTTATTTTATCTATATTTTCGTTTTCATATAAAGATAAAAAGTAAATTCTTTCTATCACTAGTGTTAGAGCTAACACTGATAAAGCGATAATAACGACCATTATAG
>JAEWOZ010000023.1 GCA_023399505.1 Fusobacteriota bacterium
GGATTATCTTCTTCGCTATCTTTTTGTAAAAATAATAATAATTTATTATTTTCTACAAGCGAAACTTCAAGAGATTTAATACTCTTCGTTCTTCCAATAAAAATAGTTGTAATTACCCCTGGGAAAATAACATCTTTTATTGGAATAAAAGGTGCATTCTTTATCATATTTCCCTCCTTAAGCGATTTCTAATTGTATTTTACTATTATCTTTTATACTTTCTTTATTTAATATTATTTTTTTAATATTCTTAGCTGATGGAACATTATACATTAAGTCTAACATAGTATTTTCTATTATAGATCTTAGACCTCTTGCCCCAACTTTTTTTTGAAGTGCTAAATTTGCAATTTCCTCTAGTGCTCCTTTTTCTACAACCAAATCTACATTTTCCATTTCGAATAATCTTTTATATTGCTTAATGATAGAATTTTAAGGAGTTGTAAGAATTTGAATTAACATTTCTTTATTTGGTTCTTCTAAAACAGTTACTACTGGTACTCTCCCAACTAAATCAGGAATTATACCAAATTTAACTAAATCTTCAGAAGTTATCTCTTTATTTATTTTTTCATTCATCTCATTGGAACTAAAACCCATGAGTTTTTTATTCAATCTTCTTTCAATTAACTTTTCTATCCCCTCAAAAGATCCACCTAATATAAAAAGGATATTTGTAGTATCCATGTATATTTGTTCTTGAGTAGGATGTTTTCTTCCACCTTGAGGAGGCACACCTACTACAGCCCCTTCAATTATTTTTAGAAGAGCTTGTTGAACACCTTCACCTGATACATCTCTAGTAATAGATCTATTTTCGGATTTCCTTCCTATTTTGTCTACCTCATCTAGATAAACTATACCCATTTGAGCTGCTTCAATATTCATGTTAGAAGCTTGTAAAAGCCTTAATAAGATGTTTTCAACATCATCTCCAACGTAACCAGCTTCTGTTAAAGTAGTTGCATCAGCTATAGTAAATGGTACTTTTAGTATTTTAGAAAGAGTTTTAGCTAATAAGGTTTTTCCTGAACCAGTAGGCCCTATCATTAAAATATTGCTTTTTTCTATTTCAATATCTGACTTACTGTTGGCACTATTTAATAACCTTTTATAATGATTATATACAGCAACGGAAAGTACCTTTTTAGTACTTTCCTGTCCTATAACATATTCATCTAATTTTTTCTTAATTTGTATTGGTTTTAAAAGTGTGCCTTCCATAAGAACTCCTTTAACTATCTACTGAACACTTCATCTATTATACCATATTTCAATGCCTCTTCCGAAGTCATATAATTATCTCTTTCCATATCTTTATGTAATTTTTTTCTATCTTGGCCTGTATGACTTGCCATAATTTGTTCTATTATGGATTTTACTCTTAAAATTTCCTTAGCTTGTATACCAATATCAGTAGCCTGACCTTTTGCCCATCCAAGAGGTTGATGAATCATAACCCTTGAATGTTTAAGAGCATATCTTTTTCCTGCAGTTCCTGAAGCTAATAAAATAGCTGCCATACTTGCAGCTTGACCAATGCAAACTGTAGATACATTTGCCTTTATATACTGCATTGTATCATATATTGCTAATCCTGAATATACTTCACCACCCGGACTGTTAATATAAAAAATAATATCCTTTTCACTTGAATCGGCTTCTAGATAAAGCATCTGTGCGATGATGGAGTTAGCAGCTGCAGCATTTATCTCTGTTCCTAGAAATATTATTCTATCTCTTAATAATCTAGAATATATATCGTAGGTTCTTTCAATTCTTCCTTCGTTTTCAATTATAATAGGATTATACATGGTTCCCCTTTAACTATTGTTCTCTATTAGAAACTTCTTTACCTTATTCAGTTTTAATCCTGATTCTACTTGAGAAGAAAAATGTAAATAGTTCTCACTTTTTTTGTCTAATCTATTTCCAAAAAGTTCTTTTAGATAATTATCTACTTCTTGAGAAGTCACATTTATATTTTCTTCCTTAACAATAGCTCTTATAATCATCATCTCTTTTAATTCATTTTCTGCTTCTAATCTTAGATTAACTTTAAAATCTTTTTCAGTAACACCTTGTTGCTTATAGTGGTCTTTTAAACTTATACCCTTTTTGTTTATATCTTCGTTTAATTTTTCCATCTTATTCTCTACCTCTTTTTCAATTAAATTCTCAGGAATTTCTATAGAGATTTTAGATTTTAAGGTGTCAATTATTTCGTTAAAGAATTTTTCATCTTCGTCTCTTTGTTTTGTAAATACTATCTTAGTTTCTAAATCTTTTTTAAGCATCTCTAAATTTTCAAAATTTTCCATTTTAGCTAGCTCATCATCGATAAAAGGTACAGTTACAGTTTTTATCTCTTTTAAATTAACTTTAAAAGTAGCTGCTTTATTAGAGAATCCCTTTTCAAAATAGTTTTTTGGAAATTTAACCTTAACATCAAATTCCTCACCTTTTTTATGACCTTCAATTTGCTTTTCAAAACCTTTTAAAAAAGTGTTGCTTCCTAATCTCAAATCATAATCTTGTTGAGAACCGCCTTCAAATGCTTCTCCATCTATGAATCCTTTATAGTCTATAGTAACTATATCACCATCTTTAGCAGCAACGTCTTTATCTACTACTTTAGTTTTGGAGTTTTTGTTAGCAATATATTTAAGCGCTTCTTCTATCTCTTCTTGGTTAGCTGTTGCTTCTTTCTTTTTCATTTTTAAGCCTTTATATTTAGGCAGTTTTATTTCTGGGAAAATAGATAGAGAAATTTCAATTAGAATTTTATTATCTTTAATCTCAGCTTCTAACAATTGAGGGTTCTCTATAAGTTCATGTTTATTTTCTTCTGAGTATTTGGCATATGCTTCATTGGCAAAATCTTTTAAAATTTGCTCTTTTATATCAGAAGCAAATTTATTTTTTATAACTTCGTTAGCTACTTTACCTTTTCTAAAGCCAGGTAAAGATACTTTAGAATTTATATCATTTATCACTTTACCTTCTAATACTTTAAATTCTTCTTCTGTACTAGAAATTTTTAAAATTATATTTGAATTTTTTTCTTTTTTTATTTGAAAATCCACTTCTACCTCACTATTTCAATGTTTTTAATAATTCTTCAATCTTTGAGCTATGTTCCATACCTTGATCTTTCATTAAAATAATATTTGGAACATACCTTGTTCTAAGCTTTGACGCTAATTCTTTTCTTATAAAAGGCTCTTTTTGTTTTAAGTCTTTAAATATAACATCACTTTTAGGATCATAAATACTTATATATACATAAGCATTTGTTAACTTTGGGGTAACTTCTGTTTTTATTACCGAAGCCATAGTATGAAACTCTCTTATGATACTTCCAACTATCTTGGAAATTTCATGTCCAATTTTATCTATTCTTCTATTCATTTATATTTGCTCACTTATATAAGCTTCTAAAATGTCACCCTCTTTTATGTCATTGTAGTTTTCTAAAGAAATACCACATTCTTGTCCAACTTCTACAGTGTTTGCATCGTTATTAAATCTCTTTAAGGATGAAATTTTTCCTTCAAATATCTCTTTTGAATTTCTAAATAACTTAATTTTAGCAGTTTTAGTTATCTTTCCATCTACTACTATAGATCCTCCGATTGTTCCTACTTTAGAGACTTTGAAAATTCTTTTTATTTCAATTCTTCCTTGATAAGCTTCTCTGAATTTTGGGGAAGACATATTTTTAACTTCATCTTCTAAATCTTCAATCAATTTGTATATTATATTATAGCTTTTTATCTCAATTTTCTTCTCTTCGGCATCTTTTCTTGCTTTAGGAGATACAGCCACTTCAAAAGTAATTATTTTTGCTTTAGAAGCATGAGCTAATTTAACATCTCCTTCATTCACAGGTCCTGTTGCTGAATAAATTAGACTTATTTTCACCTCTTCATGTTGTATCTTAAGAATAGAACTCTTCACAGCTTCTAAAGATCCTTTAGAGCCTGTTTTAAGAATTAATTTGTAATCTTTTAAACCTTCTGTTTCATGAATAGGAGCATTAGTATATATAATTGAATATTCATCTTTAATTTCTCTTTCAGAAATAAGCTTTCGAGCTACCTTTTCGTTTTCTACTACTTCTAATAGATCTCCTGTTTCAGGAACTTTAGTTAAACCAAATATTTCAACTGGAGAAGAAGGTGAAGCTTTTTCTAATTTCTGACCGTTTTCGTTGATCATTGCCCTTACCTTACCCATTGAATTGCTTACTATAAAAACATCTCCTTTTTTCAAAGTACCATCTTTTACTATTAAGTCGGCAACAGGTCCTATTTTAGGATCTAATCTTGATTCTAAAACAATTGCTTTTGCTAGTTTATTTTGATCCGCTTTTAATTCTAATATCTCCGATAAAACTACTAAAGTATCTAAAAGCTTATCTAGATTTATATTTTTAGCTGCAGATATTTCTACTATTTCAGTATCTCCGCCCCATTCTCTTGCTAATAGTTCATGATCTGCTAATTGTTGTTTTACACGTTCAATATTAGCCTCAGGCTTATCAATTTTGTTTATAGCAACTACTATAGGTACTTTAGCATACTTAGCATGAGAAATAGCTTCCACAGTTTGAGGCATTATACCATCATCAGCTGCTACTACCAGAATTGCTATATCTGTTATACTAGTTCCTCTAGCTCTCATATCACTAAATGCTTCATGACCAGGTGTATCAATAAAAGTTATTTTCTTACCATTTTTATCAACTTGATAAGCACCAATTTTTTGAGTTATGCCACCTGCTTCACCTGCTGTAATAGTACTTTTTCTTATAGCATCAAGAAGAGATGTTTTACCATGGTCAACGTGACCTATTATTGTTACAATAGGAGCTCTTTCTTCTAGATTAGTATCATTTGTTTGATCAATTTTTTGTATATATTTTTCTCTTTTTTCTTCTTTGGCAACTAAAACATTATATTGAAGTGCAATCTCTTCAACCAAATCAAAAGGAATTAAACTATTTAAGGTAAAAACATGTCCTTTTAAGAAAAGATATTTAACTATTTCCGTAGGATTAATACCAATTTTTTCTGCTAATAATTTTAAAGTAATATCTTCACCTAAAGTAATTATTCTCTCTTCTTTAAGTAAGTTTTTTGCAGCTTCTTCTTTTTGTTGAGCTACTTCTCTTTTTTTCTTTTTATGAGCTTTTCTTGCTGAGGAAGAGCCACCTAATTCATCGAATATACTTTTCTTCTTAGCAAATCCTTTTTCAGGTTTATCTTCATACTTTTTAGGTTTGTTTTTATCACTGTGCTTTTTTCTATCTACTTTACCAATTTCTAAAGGAAGTGGTGCACTCTCATCTTTTTTAACAAATGGAGGTCTTTTATTAAAGAAAGGTCTTGAAGGATCTCTATCTTTATCTCCAAATTTGTTTTCATCTGGATTTTTATAGCCATCTCTTTTAAAAGGAAATGAAGGTCTATTTTCATTTGATCTATTGAAATTACCCGTTGTAGGTTTGCTGTAAGGTCTATCAAAATTTCTGTTTTTAAAACCTTCACTTGATCCTCTATCCTTGTTTTCAAATCTATTAGTTCTAAAACCTTCGTTTGCATTTCTGTCTCTATTTTCAAACCTATTGGTTCTAAAGCCTTCACTTGATCCTCTATCTTTGTTTTCAAATCTATTAGTTCTAAAACCTTCATTTGAGTTTCGATCTTTGTTCTCAAACCTATTAGTTCTGAATCCTTCGTTTGCATTTCTATCTTTGTTTTCAAATCTATTGGATATAAAGCCTTCACTTGATCCTCTATCCCTATTTTCAAATCTATTAGTTCTAAAACCTTCGTTTGATCCTCTATCTCTATTTTCGAATCTATCGTTTCTAGATCCTTCACCTGATTCTCTATCCTTATTTTCAAATCTATTGGTTCTATAGGGCTGAGAATTTTCTCTATTAAAGTTTTGTTGAGGCCTATCTTCTCTTCTCTCATAAGGTCTATCAAATCTTCTCTCCGTAAAACTTCTTTTTTCATTGTTTATAGGGAAAACATTCTCTTTAGCTGTTTCTTCATTTTTTTGTACGAATGCTACTTCTTCTTTTTTAACCTCAGCAGGTGCTTCATGTACTTTTTTTCTTAAAGTTCCAGCCTGAGTGGATGGTTTTTTAATTTCTTTTATCTCTTTTACCTCTTTAATTTCTGGGCTTTCTTTTTTATTTAAAAGGAATTTTTGATCTAAGTATGTAGTTGCTTTATCTATATCTTTAGCTTCTATTCCAGATAAATGAGATTGCAATTCTATTCCTATTTTAGAAAGTGCATCTATTACATCTTTACTGTTCTTTTCATATTTTTTAGCGAGTTCATGAACTCTAACTTTATGTGACAACTTTTCCTCCCCTATTATCTTTCTACCTTACTATTTTTACTAAAAAAGACATTTTTTTCAATCTTATAAATTTTTCTTTTATCTATCAACCGTTCCTCCGTCTTCCATACTTTCATTTTCACCTGAATTTTCATCTAATGAATTTTGATCTTTATTTTGTTCTTCTAATAATCTAATATTTAAATTAAGACCTGTAAGTATAGAGGCTAATTTAGCATTCTGTCCTTTTTTGCCAATTGCTAGTCCGTATTGATCTTCTCCAACTATTACCTCTGCAACTTTTTGTTCAGTGTATAAATTTATTCCTTCAACTTTAGCTGGTGTAAGCGCGTTCATTATGAAAGTTTCTATATTTTCATGCCATCTTATTATATCTATTTTTTCGCCATTTAGCTCTCTAGAAATAGTATTGATTCTTATTCCCTTTGGTCCAACTGATGCGGCTATAGGATCTAGGGAAGGTGAATGAGAAAGTAGTGCAATTTTAGTTCTGCTTCCTGCTTCTCTTGCAACACCCTTTATTTCAATTACTCCCTCTTCTATTTCAGGAATTTCAAATTCAAAAAGAGCTTTTACTAACTTATTGCTTTTTCTAGAAATTATGATTTTAGGAACTTTAGCGTTTGTAACTATATTCAATATACAAACTTTCAAGTTCATTCCTAATTTGTAAACATCTGTAGGACTTTGTTCTTGAACAGGTAAAAATGTTTCTACCTCTTCAATCTCTACATGAATATTTCCTTGAGGATCTATTCTTTTAATGGTTCCTTCAACTAATTTATTTAGTTTATTTTCAAACTTTTTAACGAAATTATTTCTTTCAACTTCTCTTACTTTTTGAATAACCACTTGTTTTGCATTCTGAATTGCATTTCTTCTAAACTCATCACAATTTTCTTCAAGTAAAATTTCATCTTCAAGTGAAGATTCCTCATTTATTAAACGAGCCTCTTCTAGAGAAATTTCCAAATTTTCGTCTTCAACATTCTCTACAACTTTTTTTACTACATAAATTTTGATGTTTCCATCTTCCTCTATTTCAACTTCTAGATTATTATGATCCAACCCTTTATGTTTTCTGTATGCTGTAGAAACTGCATTATTCAACATGCTAAGTACTACTTCTTTGCCTATCCCTTTTTCTTCTTCAATTGCTTCTAGCGATTTCTGGAAAGATTTTATATCTTTAACTCTCACTATTCCTCCAAATATAAAATTATAAATAAAAATATAAGTGGGAATAAAACCCACTCAAGTGCGTAAACTTTCAACGAACTTATTTGATATATTTTAAATAAAATTTGCTAAAATGTCAAACTCTAAATTTCATATACTATTTTCCCTTTTAAAATGAAGATGGTACTTAAGGGGCCGCTAAATGATTAAACTCAGTATTTTATGGAATTTATTTAATAAGCTCTTTAATAAATGACTTTTCTTTATATGTTTGCATTTTAATAGTCTGTGGATTATAATATTTAAAATTATATTATAAAATGAGGAGTAAAAGGTGTCTAAAAAAATTTCAGTATTATTTTTAATCTTAATCTCTTGTAATAGCTCGGTCAATAAAGAAAATAAAAAGCAAGACATTAGAAATAATGAAAAAAGTTTCAGAGAGCAAATTCAAAAAATTATTTTAGATTCTAAAAAGTATAGAAATACAGAAATAGTTATCTTAAAGGGAAATTTAAAAAATATAGAGAAAGAAATTACGCCTAACAGAGTAATAACTGAGATAGACCTTCAAAGTATTAAAGAAGAATATTTTAGTCTTATAGAAATAGCTCAAAAATATATAAAAGATTTTCATCCAAGTGCTTGCATTCCCATAGATTTTATTTTCAACTATTCAAAAGGAAATTTAAAAAATGTTTTAGAAGAGAGAGAAGAGAACGCTAGTAAAATAGATAACAAAGATCTATTTGTTTTCTCTTTTGTTCTTGATACATACTTAGCTTTAAAAAATCAATCTTTTATTATATATTTCAAAGATTATGCACAAGTCATTTTGGAAACTATTAAATCTTTTTTAGATACCCATCCTAAAGAAAAAGTTTATTTTTCTATATATAATACTCAAGAAGAGTTTGTAGAAGATTTCATTGAAGTTATGGAAGATGTTTTTGAGAATTAATTTAATACAATGGAGAACAATATATTAGAGCATTTTCAAGTTCTAAATGAATTTTTACTAACACCTTTTTATAAAGGATTTCGCAATTTAGATTTATTTTAAAATATAATTTTTAATTAAAAACTTAGAGGACTTTTATGATAAAAAAATTAATAATAATTTTAGTTACGCTATCTTCTTCTATTAACTTAAATGCAAATACTAAATGGAGTGGTTTTAGTGCTAGAATCCAAGGCGGACTATATGCTGATTATATTAAAATGAAAAACGAAGACGGCTCATATAGAAAACCAAATGGAGTTAACGCTATGTTTGGATGGGGTATTGAATATGCTTTATTGATAAAAAAGCACTTTTTCCTTAGTTTGGATTTAGGTTTTCCTTATTTCGATTATATACTTCAGAATGAGATAGTAAGAGGAAATCCGATGTTTACTAACAAAGAGTTTCACGCTCTTTGGTTAGCTCTTATACCCATACCTTATATACATTTAGGCTATGCATTAGAAGAGTGGGTATTTACAGTAGGTCCTGTTTACTATTGGGCACTTGGTTTTACAATAAGAAGGGCAATAACTTATAACGTTTCAAGTGAATTTAGATGGACCTGGTTTATAGATAGATTTACTTATAATGACGGCCTTCATGATATGCACTTTTTATTTAGTTTAAGATATACTTTTTGAAATTTATTCAATAGAAAAAAGAGCAATTATTTGCTCTTTTTATTTTAAGAAGAAAAATATTCTTTAAGAAAACTAAAATCAATATAAGAGATCTCTTTTTCTGGTTCTTTAAAATCTTCTAAGCTAAAATTACCTATAGAATAAGGTTCTATATATATTTCTTCTATTTTTGTTATATTAAGCGAATTTTTTAAAGTCTCTTTAACTTCGTAGTAAATTTTATCACTATAATTCTTTACATTCTCGTTAGAAATTTTTTCTAACGCTTCTAAAGATCTATCAAAGCTAATAAAAAAGAAAAGATTTCTTTTAGCTCTTGTTAAACCTACATAGAGACTGTTTTTTTCTTCTTCCCAACTTTTTTCTTTTTCTTTTTCAGCATAATTAAATCCACAATATTCTAACGAAGTTTCTAGATTTTTTGTTGTAAAACAGTAACTTTCAACCTTTTCAAAATTATCTTCAAAACTAACATTAAATGATAATTTTTCTCTACTTATATTCAGTTTTCCTGAAAAATTCCAATATAAAATTAAAGTTTCAAATTCTAAGCCTTTTGATTTATGTATAGTCATTAGCTTCAATGCATCAATCTCTTCAATTCCTACTTGCTTTAATTCTTCACTCTTTTGGTTCTCCTCTAAATAATTTATAAAATCATTTAAGTTATTAAATTTTTTAGCCTTTTCTAAAAAAAGTTTGATATTTTTAATATCTATTAAAAGAGGAAAAATCTTCTTAAAAGAGAAAATCTCTAACGATTTTTCTATTAAAATTTTAAAATGCATATTTTTTAAATTTTTTAATTCTTTTAAAATTATCAATAACTTTTCATTAATTTCTAAATTAGAACTTCCTTTGAAAAAATTCTCTACACTCTCTCTTTTGTTTATTACATTCTTTAGATCTTCGCTTGTTATTTCTACTACTTCGCTTCTTAAAAAATTAAGTAAAAATGTGAAATTAGAAGTTAAAGTAAATTTGAGAAGCCAATATAAAGGTTTGATAGCCCTACTTGCTAATAGATTTAATGAACTCTCTTTTATAAATGGTATGTTCATATTAGTCAAATGAATAGATAATTCTTCTAAATCTTTATTAGTTCTACATAGTATACATGTACTTTTAAAGTTAAGTTTTTTATTTAAAATTAAATTAACAATTTCCTTAGAAAAATTATCTTTTTCTATTCCCTTTACTTCCACATACCCTTTACTATTTGTAGGTAATGATTTTATTTCATAGTTTAATAAACCTAAATTATTAAAAAACTTATTAGTAAAGTTTATTATTTCTTTTTCACTTCTATAAGAGATAGTTAATTTTTCTTCTTTTGCCTTCAAACTTTCTACTAAGTTTTTAAAAAGGCCTTTCTCGCTCCCACGCCAGCCATAGATAGCTTGCTTTTCATCACCTACAGCTATAAATTTTAAAGATTTAATAATAAAAGGTTTTAAGATAAGCCATTGAAGAACGCTTGTGTCTTGAAATTCATCTATAAGCATTACCTTTATATCTTGTTGAACTATTTTAGAACTTTCTTCTATATTATATATAAATTTATAAGTGTAAATTAGTAAATCATTATAAGTAAATTTTTTAACTCTCTCTTTTAAACTATCGTACTCTTCAAATATAATATTACCAATTTTAAAGAGCTCTGTTTCCAAAGGAATAACCTTATTAAAGTATATATAGTTTGCAAGACTTTTTCTGAAACTATCGTAAATTTTTAATAAATTATTAAACAAAATTTCATTACTTTTATTGGACCTTAATTTAATACCATTCCAAATATAGTCCTCAAGTAGAAAATTGTAATTTTTTTCAAAATATTCTTTTTTATTAGTAGAAAATATAAGAGGTTTAAGATCTTCTTTTATATAATCTATTAAAGAGCCTACCTTTCCTTCTATTAATTCCTCTACTTTAGAAATAACTTTTTCAAAATCTTTTTCTACTTCTATAATTTCAATGGTTTTAAGTTCATGTTCGTTTTGTGTTGTTATTAAAAAATACCATCTATTAGATAAAAATTCTTTAATCCATTTTACATAATCTGTAATATCTTTCTCAAAATTTAAATTAAAAAATTTATTTATTTCACTAAATTTCTTCTCATTTTGGATCAAGAATTGTAGAATTTCTTCATAATATTTTTCATTTTTATTTTCATCTATTAACTCGTATCCATATAGATGAGAATATGGAACAATAAATTTGTTAAAAATAGAATTTATGAAACTATCGATTGTATATATTCTCATTTTACTTTTATTTACTATAAGATTCTTATAAATTTCATTAATTTTATCTACTGAGATGCTTAAATTCTCTATTAAATCATTTTTTCCTTCAGCTAATTCTTTAAGCAATGAAAAAATTCTTTCCTTTATCTCATAAGTAGCTTTTCTAGTAAAAGTAGTTACTAATATCTCCTCCACCTTCATGTTCGCTAAAAGCATTTTAATATACTCCAACGATATCTTATATGTCTTGCCTGTACCGGCACTAGCTTTAACTATTATTTTTTCCATAAATCTTTTTCCTAATTTTATTTTTAATATAGTTACATTTTACTTATTATTTTATTTAATAGCAAATTTAATTGAAAGTAATTGAAAGTAATGCTATAATTCTCTATAATATTAAAAAGATATAAAGGAGTTACAATGCTAAAAATTGTTCTATTTTTTACATTAATAGCTTGCGGAACTAATAATCTTCCAAGCAAAAACCAAGAAGAAAAAAAACCAATAAAAAAAATATTTAATGACTATGTTATTTACAAAAAAGAATACAAAAATAATGAAAACAAATCTCTCTCTTTCGTTATATTAAACGGAAATTTCAATGAAATGATGCCTATTTTTCTTGAAAATGTTACTAAAAATGATGATGAAAAAGAAATTAGTAAATATCTAAAAAATTCTGAAGATATACATCAAGAAGATTTAGAAAAAGCAAGGTGTGCTTTTGAATATATTAAAAAAAATGAGTATTTGATGAATAAAGCTACTCTTAAAGAAGCCTTAGGAAAAGCTTTAAGAAACAGCTGGGAAAAAGAACAAGATGAAATTATAAAAAGAACTTTAGAATGGAATCCTATCTTTTATAATTTTGGATCTTTTATTATAGATAGTTATATAG